>CAKTDK010000071.1 GCA_934541205.1 uncultured Eubacteriales bacterium | reverse complement strand
TACTATTGCCGTCCAAATTAAGATACTCAAGTTTTTCAAACTCAGAAAATCTTGTCAGCATATCTTTAGGGAAATTGCAGCCGCTGAGAGTTATACTTGTCAGATTTTTCTGATTAAAAACGACAGAAATATTGTTGATTGATTTTTCGTTTACAAGAGTAAGTTCCTTTAAATTCGGAAGCCACTGCAAATCTTCAAGACTTTCAATATCTCCCTGAATTCTTTGTCCGTTCGAATCAAGGTTTGATAAGGAAGTTACTTTTTCAAGCTCAGCAGGATAAATAGCCTGATTATAAATATTTACTTCCCTTCTTATAAGCTGTTCCATTTTTTCATCGGCAAAATCAACATATTGATTTGAAGTATTTACACTGTATTCCAAAATAAGTTCGTCGGAAATAAGCCCCGCTTCATTAATTGCAAAAGCTTTTATGCTTACATTTCCGGAACTTATCTTTATCGGACCGTCGTAAAGAGTAGAATTTAAATTTGGAGTGGAGCCGTCAGTCGTATAATAAATTTTTATATTTTCATCATCTGACGACAGCGTCACATTAATAGACTTTTCATATCTTCCCTGAGTAGGAGTACTGTTAAGAGGCTGAGGCCGTTCCTTATTGAGCTGTACCAATACATATTCATGATCTATAGAATTTATAAATTCCAAAGCTTTTTCAACACGATCGCTTTCTACATAAAGAAGAATAAGCTCTTTGTAATAACTGGTATTGCTCTTTGACATTTCAATTCCGTCAAGAAGCAGCTTTTCCGCTTTATCATATTCCTTCATATCTTTATATACTTCTACAAGCCTGAATCTTGCATTTTGATTTTTCGGGTCAAGAGATAAAGCAGTATTCAGTTTTTCTACAGCTGAATCATTCTTACTGTTTGTAATGTCTGTAACAGCGCTTCTGTAATAAAATTTTGATAAAGGTCCCCTTCCGAACAGAATAAAGCCTCCTGCTAAAACTGCTACAACTATTAAGGTTATAACAGCCGCTTTAACAGTTTTCTTATTTATTTTACCGAACTTCATTTTATCTGCACACCTTTCATAAACAGAATAACAGATATTATTTTAATGCTGCAATTTCTGCAAATAAATTTCTTTTCTTCCCATAAACCTTTTGGAACGAAAGGTTATCATAAAATCTTTTGGAAATTGACAAAGGAAATTTCTTACCCTTGGTTTCAATGTTCTCTCAGCTGTCCGAAGCTCTGCTTCGGATTACAGCGTGAGGTTATTATAACATATATTAAAAAATAAATCAAAATATACTATCATATATTAAAGGCTGATTTTCAGGTTTTTTATCCGAAATTGTTACCGCATTTTTAAAAACATCTTCCGCTTGTGATAAAACACTTTCATTATTGGTGTGCAGATACGCCAGTATATCTCCTTTTTGTACCTTATCTCCGGGTTTCTTGTTTAAAATAATTCCGGCGCTGTAATCTATTTTATCTTCCTTTTTAATTCTTCCCGCCCCAAGTATACAAGAACACATTCCGCATTTTTCGCTGTTCATTTTTGAAATAAATCCTTCTTTATCAGTCTTTACTTCATAAATAATTTCCGCTTTTTTAAATTTATCGGTATCTTTTATATAACTTTCATCTCCGCCCTGTGCTTTTACCATTTGACAGAATTTTTCAAAAGCGCCGCCGTCAACCAAAGCCTTTTCTGCCATTTTTCTGCAGTTTTCCAAATCCCCTTTATGAGAAAGATAAAGCATATATGCTGAAAGCTCAATACATATCCTGGTTAAATCTGAAGGACCTTTTCCTTTTAATGTATCAACAGCCTCTATAACTTCAAGAGAATTTCCGATTGCATTGCCAAGAGGAATGTCCATATTGGTAATAAGCGCCGCAGTTTTTCTGCCTGCATTTTTTCCTATATCCACCATTTGGCGGGCAAGCTCTTTGCTCTCACTTAAAGTTTTCATAAAAGCTCCGCTTCCTGTTTTTACATCAAGAAGTACTGCATCTGCCCCTGAGGCGATTTTTTTACTCATAACACTTGAAGCTATAAGCGGCATTATATCTACTGTCGCAGTTACATCCCTCAGCGCATAAAGCTTTTTATCTGCCGGTGTAATATTTCCGGATTGACTTATTATGCAAAGTCCCAAATTGTTGACTGTATTTATAAAATCTTCTTCGGAAATTTCCACATTAAATCCGGGAATAGATTCAAGCTTGTCTATTGTTCCTCCGGTATGTCCAAGACCTCTTCCTGACATTTTGGCTATTTTTCCTCCGCAGGCAGCTACTGCAGGAGCTATTATAAGTGTAGTCTTATCACCTACTCCTCCAGTACTGTGCTTATCAACTTTTATTCCGTTAATTTGTGATAAATCAACAATATCTCCCGAATTTGCCATTGCCATAGTCAAATTTAAAGTTTCTTCTTTATCAAGTCCTTTGAAATATACCGCCATCAAAAAAGCCGAAACTTGATAATCGGGAATATTTCCTTTTGTATATTCTTTAACCATGTAATTAATTTCTTCTTTACTCAGCCTTTTCCCTTCACGTTTTTTCAAAATTATATCAAACATACGAAATTTCATTTTTTTGCTCCCTTACTGTAAGTATATATTTGATTATTTACAACTTTCCAATAAATTATAATATAAACTTATTATAACATATACATAAAATAACAAAACAATTTTTTGTTTCAACGCTCCCTCAGCCATAAAAAGCTCCGTTTTCAAATACAACGTGAAATTATTATAATATATAAAAACCTTATTTATTCAAGAAAGACTCTGCGAAAAATTCACAGAGCCTTTCAAGAAAAATATGAAGAGGGGGGATTTATATCATTATAATAACAAAATATTATTTTGTTATATTATAATGCAGCATTTTTAAGTTCTCTTATAGCGTCTTTCATCGCCGGAATGTCTTGCTGAAGCTTTAATATTCTGCTTCCTACAAAAACAGCGTCTGCTCCTGCTTCTTTTGCCATTTGAACATCTTCTGTCGTTGCAATTCCCACGCCGGCATAAATTTCTCTTTTTATTCCTGCGTCACGAAGCGCTTTTATACAATCTTTCAAAGTAGGATATTTGGGATTTACATTTCCCGTCGTAGGTTTTGCCTGCATATACACAAAGCCGTTTGCTTCAATTGCTGCTTTTACTTCATCTTCCGGCATATGATACTGAACATAGCATGATACTTTTATGCCTTTTTCAATAAGCTGTTTTTTAATTTCATCATGCTCAGCGCCTACATAAATTATATCTTCAAATCCGTTGTCAAGAAGGAATTTTGCATATTTATCAACTCCTATTTCAACAACTGTATTTTCATAAGCCAAAACAATAAATCGTGTATTTGGATTTTCTGCTTTTATTTTAAGCATACCCTCCATATATTTGTCATAATCATCACAGGCTTTTAAAGCCTCAGCCATTCGATTTGCTATATATTCTCCCTCAAGGTAAGGATCTCTTGATGGGAAATCCACTTCAATTATATCTGCACCGGCATCCACATAATCTTTTGCCATTTTTATGCTGGAATCAATACTTGGATAACCGTTTGATAAATAACATATAAGTTTCATATTATATCTCCTTAAAGTTTAATAAGCTTTTATATAAAGCTCTTTAATCTGTTCAACGGTAGGAATAATCGGATTTGTTTTTGTACATCCGTCTGCTTTTGCCATTTCACCCATTTCATCAAGCTTTAACATGAATTTTTCTTTATCAGAAATAATTTCAGAAAGTTTTGACGGAATACCTATTTTAGCATTCAAATCCTTAACTACTTTTACCATGTCGGAAGCTCCAACTTTTTGAGCCATTTCATCATAAGCTTTTTTAGCATAAGGCTCGTCGCAGTTAAATTCCATAACATAAGGCAGAAGAACAGCATTTGCAAGGCCGTGAGGAACCATAAATATACTTCCAAGGGTATGTGCCATTGAATGAACTATTCCAAGAGATACGTTAGTAAACGCAATTCCTGCGGTAGTTGAAGCATTAAGCATTTTTTCTCTGTATTCAAGATTTGAACCGTCTTCATAAGCTTTTGGAAGATATTCAACAATATCTATAATTGCTTGTTTTGCAAGTATATCACTTAAAAAATGAGCTCTTTTTGAAACCAAGGCTTCAAGAGCATGAGTAAGAGCGTCCATGCCTGTTTCAGCAGTAATCTTTTTAGGCATTGAAGCAGTAACTTCCGGTGCGCAAATAGCTATATCAGGCATCATTTCCATATTGCCGATACCATGTTTAACATGATTTTCATCGCTTATAACTATTGACCTTGATACTTCACTTGCCGTTCCCGCTGTAGAAGGAATACATACCATTACAGCTTTGTTTCTCAGCTTCGGAAACTCGTTTGGCGCTTCAATATCTGAAAGCTTTGTAAGCTCGGGATGCTCATAATATATCCACATACCTTTTGCCGCATCCATCGCAGAACCGCCACCCAAAGCAACTATAATATCAGGTTTAAACTCCGACATAGCTTTTGCACCTTTCATAACAGTTGCAAAACTGGGATCCGGTTCAACATCTCTGAAAATTTCAGATTTTATATTTGCATTTTTTAAGTGATTTACAACGGTATCCATAATACCGTTTTTATCGAAAATATCGCCTGAGGTAACAATCATTGCTCTCTCGCCTTTTAAAGTTTCAAGATGAGCAAGACAGCCCTGACCGAACATAAGCTGGTCTCCTGCCATTTTAATAGGTCTCATCATTTTATATCACAATCCTTTCAAGAATTTTTTAGTATTTTATTTTTTTACTTTATCAACAAGCTCTTTTGTAAGTTCCAAAGAAACGGGATTTGTAAACACTCCGCCCTCTTTTATGCTTGAACCTACAATAGCGCCGTCAGCAATTTCAAGCTGTTCTTTAGCATTTTCGGTTTTAAATCCGCTACCGACAATAATAGGAATATTTGTTACTGCTTTAACCCTTTTTATAATTTCCATAGGAGTTTCTTTTCCTATATGAGTTCCGGTAACTATTATTCCGTCGGCTCCTGAGCTTTGTGCCGCAGACGCGCTGTCCTCAATTGATACATGAGTAAGCACCATATGAGAATGTTTTACCTGTATATCCGCAAGAATTTTTACATTTTCAGCGCCAAGATTTTTCCTCAAAATCATAGCTTTTCTTGCGCATGGCTGTATAATACCGCCAGTAAATTCAACTGTGTCAACAAAAACCGGAATTCTTACAAAATCTGCTCCGACTGCTTTTGCAATTGACAAAGCCGCTTCATAATCATTCATAGCTGCGTCAATACCAATAGGAACTTTTACATTTTCCGCTACAACGGCAGCTACTGCCGCAAGAGCGGCAACTTGGGGAGTATCAAGCTTTTCACCGAATGGATCATCTCCCATATTTTCAACTATCATAGCGTCAACTCCCGCTTTTTCAAGAGTTATTGCATCCTTTACAGCCAAATCCATGATTTTTTTCATATCTCCGTCGAAAAATGCGGTTCCCGGAAGAGCTTTGCAATGTACCATTCCGAATATAAATTTTCCGCCTTTTTTATAAAAGCTTATATCTCTCATTGATAATCATACCTTTCTATTTATTTTTGTTATGATATATTACTATACCTTCAAGAGCGGCAATACATAAATCCTCTTCGGATTTTGTTCTTGCTTCTCCCTTTAAAAAATCCTTAAGATTTTCAAGAACAGTAGTCATAGTGACAATACAGCCTTTGATCCCCATAAGATTTGTAAGGGTTAAAATACAGGAAGATTCCATATCAGCTCCCAAAACATTCAGACTTTTAAGTTCCTCGAAAGTCTTTGAATGGTCATTTTTCTGTTCAAGAGAATATCTTGAATCTTTCATCTGACTGTAAAATCCATCCATAGTACAGTTTATCCCTTTTACGGTATCGCGTCCTATCAATCTTGAACTTTCTTCCATACAGGAAACAAGCTCAAAATCAGCCACCGCAGGATAGCTTTTTCTTACATAAGTCGTGCTTGTATTTTCATCTCTCATACAAGCGGTAGGTATAAATATTTTTCCCAGCATATCATCGCGAAGTCCCATTACCGTACCCATTCTCACGGCAACTTCCATCCCGCACTGATACATTTCCTCCACCGCAATTGCTGCGGAAGGAGCTCCTATACCTGTCGACGATACCGTTATGGGAACTTTCTTATAAGTTCCCGTATAGGTATTAAATTCTCTTGCAAAAGCAATATGCTTAGGATTGTCAAGATGCTTTACAAGGACTTCAACTCTCCATGGATCTCCCGAAAAAAGAACATATTTGGATATATCTCCGGGCTTGCTTTTTAAATATAACGTTTCCATTTTATCCCGCCTTTCCGGAAATATCTTTTTTGAAATGTTGTTAGTTTTTCAAATAAGTGTTTCCGTTTTTTATTATTTTATAAGTCTTTTATATCTTTCATTATATTGCTCCAAAGTCGGTGCGTTGGTTATACATCCCATTTTTTCTATAATAAAAGAAGACAAAACGCTTCCTCTGTTGCAGCATTGTTCAATACTCATATTTTCCAAAAGTCCGTATATAAATCCTGCAATATATGCATCTCCCGAACCTGTAGTATCAACTACCGGATTTTCTTCGGCAGCGCCTATTGTTCCGGTTTTTATACCTTCATCTGTTTTTTCATAATACATGCTGCCTTTTTTGCCAAGAGTAGTTATTATAACTCTTGCGTTGCCTTTATCAAAAAGGTCGGTAATCGAATTTAAAGAATAAAGCTTTTCAATTTCTTCTCTTTCAACTTCATTTGTAAATATTATTTCGCTGTAAAGAAGTATCTCCTTTAAAAAATCTACCGGAAAAGCCTCAAAATCACTTTTCATTCCGAAAATAAGAGGAGTTTTTGTTTCTTTGCATTTATTAAAAAATTCTACGTTATCTTCATAAGCTCCTACGGTTATTACAGCGTATTTTGACTGTTCAAAAAATTCTTTGTCCATAGGTTTTGAATATTTTCCGTCCTGAGCTCCGGGATAAAAAATAGTTATATGATTTTTTTCTTCATCAAGCAGAAGATAGCAATTTGAAGTTGTTTCATCTTTTACAAGCTCAACTGCGTCCATACAAACTCCCGCATCTTTTAAATAATCATAAAAGCCCAGTTCTTTTGTATCAAGCTCGCCAAGACGTATCATAGGAAGAGCTTTTTTATTAAGCTTTGCCAAAAGATAACAAATGTTTGTAGAACATCCCCCGTAATTTATACGGGCGTTATCCTTATTTTTTACTATAGAAGTAAAACCGACTTTTGCAGGAGAGCCTATTTTTATAACTCTGTCCATGCTTACATATCCGCTTGCAATAACATCATATTTCATTTAAAGCTCACCTCTTTCAAACAGTTCTTTCATTTGCTGAAAATTAACTACTTTTCCAAGATACTTTCTTATATCTTCAAGATGCATACGGTTAACTTCTTCACTGTTTGTAGCCACACATTCTTCAACCACATAAGCGTTATAATCAAGATTATAAGCGTCTGTAACGGTAGCTCTTATACAGCAGTTTGTTTTTGTTCCCACTATAATAGTATTTTCAATGCCGTTTTCTCTTAAAATCATATCAAGATCAGTTCCCACAAATCCACTGTAACGCCTTTTTTTAACAACATAGTCTTTTTCGCCATCTACCTTAAGCATCGGATCAATTTCATCCCCTCCTGTATTTTCAATACAGTTAGGACGCATATTAACAAGATTTTTATCATATTTGCCTGCTCTGTAGCTATGACGCAAAAATATTATAAGCGCGTTTTTTGAACGGCAATAATCAAGTACATCTTTTATTTTGGGAAGAATTTCACGGTTTTGAGGATAAAATACAAGGCCCTCAGGATCTGTAAAATCCTTTACCATATCAACTATAATAAGCGCTGTTTTTGTTTTATTCATTTCTGAAACCTCTCAGTTTTGTATGGCTGCTTTCAATAGCGGATACCACTGCCAAAACGATAACCATCATTACATAAGGCACCATTTCAAAAAGTCCCGAAATCGGTCCCGCATTGAGAGCAAGATTTATTGACAAAGATTTTGTAAGTCCAAATACAATTGCATATAATGTGGATTTTACAGGCATACCCCGTCCGCAGTATATTGCTGCTATAGCTATAAATCCTCTTCCTGCAGTCATATTGTTTGTATAAAGAGCAGTTCTTTCAACAGAAAGATTTGCTCCTGCAAGGGCGCATAAAAATGCTCCTATCAGTACTGCACCGTATTTTATAGCGTCGGATTTTATACCTACCGATTTTGCAGCTTCTTCGTTTTCACCCACAACTCTTACAGCTAGATGAGGTGTTAGCAAAGTTGCATACATCG
>CAKTDK010000070.1 GCA_934541205.1 uncultured Eubacteriales bacterium | reverse complement strand
TAAAAAGTTTTTAAAGTACTCAAAAA
Source organism: uncultured Eubacteriales bacterium (assembly GCA_934541205.1). GTDB lineage: Bacteria > Bacillota > Clostridia > Oscillospirales > RGIG7773 > RGIG7773. Next base: position 8,347 of record CAKTDK010000070.1, on the reverse strand, counting down.
TCTCTCTTCCAGAAATAGTATAACAAAAGCTGTTGAAAAATGGGGAATAATATGTTATACTATGGGAAGTCGGCGCCGGAGTTCCGGTTGTTTATGAGTGCCTTGTTCACTTGTAAGCAGGATTAGTGTGGTAGCTCACATTAATCTGCCGGCTGTATTTAATTTTTATGAAATAATTATATAGCATATTTTCCTGTTTGTCAAGAAAAAATAACCAAAAAAACAGAAAAAATAATTTATTTAACTCTTTTTCGACAAATTAAGGCGATAAGAGATTTTTTGTTTTTTAAAAGGGTGGGAAAAATTTTTTGTTTTTTAAAAAAGATAATAGATTTCTGTTTTTTAAAGAAACGGTAAAGGTTTTTATTTTTAATGCGATAAGAAAAGTATTTTTTATTTCTTAAATTGATAAGATATTTTTGCTTTTTTAAAGGAACAGTAAAGGTTTTTTATTTTTAAAGCGATAAGAAAAGAGGTTTTTATTTCCTAAAGTGATAAGATATTTTTGCTTTTTTAAGAAACGGTAAAGGTTTTTTCATTTTTAAAGCGATAGGAAAAGAGTTTTTGGTATAGTAAAAGATTTTTATTTCAAACAGGATTCTGAAAATATTGAAAAACAGAAAAAAATATGTTATACTTTAAAAAGCCGGTACCGAGAATTCGGCTGTCTTACGCGGAGATATGAGTGCCCTCCGCTGACAGACAGGATTAATGTGGCCCAACACATTAATCTGCCGGCTATATTTAATTTTTATGAGATATATTTTATTTATAAAAAAATTTAAGAAATAATATTTTATAAGCATTGAAAATGATAAGAATATTAAAAACCTTCCATTAAAAAAATCTGTTTGAAATTCAAACAGATTTTTTATTTAAACAATTTTGATTATTCAAGTTTAATTCAGAGAAGAATATTCAAGACCTATTTTTGAATACTCTTCTATTTTATATTTATTTTGTGATTTATCTATTGTAATACTTGACGTAAGGGTTGTAAAAAGATTATCTTTATCGCTGTCTATTATAGATTTAAGATAAGCTTGTTTAGATTCAAAATCTTTTACCTGATTATAAACGTCAAACGCAAGCTGCTGGTCATCTTCGGCATAACCTTCATAATATATAATCGTATAATCTATATAAAGTTTTTCATCTTTTTCAACTACGTCGTCGATATGACAATAAGGTATTGCCATTCCTCCGACGGCAGCATATTCAAATACAAGGGCGTCTTCAGTTTTTGAATAAAGAAGCTTTGCAAAAAGATTTGTATTAACATATAAATCTATATTAAAATACTCTTTTTCATATTCATAAGCGTTTTCACCAAATATAGCTTTTACAATTTTATTGAAATTTTCTATAGTCAAAGTATAATCCGAGACCGTATCAGGTTCAAGATTCATTTCTTCAAGCTCTTTCATTAACGAAGCCTGGTCTTTAAGAGGTGTTTTACAGGAATTTATATCTATAAAAGGATTCTCCTTTTTATAAAAATCTCCCCAGAAAATATAATATGCCGTAAGCTCATACATTTGGTCTTTTGTAAGCTTTGATGTTTTAAAAGAATCATGAGTGGTACTTGTCAAAGATAAAAATGACGCAAAAGAAGACAGCGTATTTGTATCAACAACGGTTTCCTGTGTTTTTTCTTCAGTGGCTGAACTGTTATCAAAAGGATTTAATGTGAAAATAAGAGTTATAACAGCGCAAGTTGCCAAAAGAAGTATAAGAGAAATTATTATAAGAGTTATTTTAGTGTTTTTTTTCATATTATTACTCCGTTATTTTTTTAAATCTTAGAGCCTTTAGAACCGTTTTTAAGTCCACCCTTAAAATCTCCGTTTTTTAAAATGTTTTCTTCATAGGTAAAACATTTTTCGTTTTTTTCCTTATGAGCTGAAAGCGCGATTTCCACAAGACGGTCGATAAGTTCTTTAAAAGAAATTCCGCTTTTTTCCCAAAGATAAAATGCCAAAGATCCCGGAATTGTATTTATTTCGTTTACATATATATCTTTGGTTTTATCATTCATAAGAAAATCTATGCGGGAAACTCCGGCACAGCCTAAAACTTTAAAGGTTTTAAGAGAAAGCTCATGAATTTTTGTTTCTTCTTTTTTTGTTATATCGGCAGGCACTTTTCTTGAAAGAGACGCCATACCTTTTTGTTTTGAATTTCCGAGATATTTGTCGGCATAATCCAAAATTCCGGAAGAAATCGGTTCTTCACAAACGGAAGCTTGGGCTTTTTTATAATCTCCCAAAACAGAGCAGTTTATTTCGCGAAGATTAGCAATACATTCTTCAATCAAAACTTTATTTGTAAATTCAAAAGCCTGTTCAATTCCTTTTTCGAGAGATAATCTGTCCTCCGCTTTTGAAACACCTACGGAAGAGCCCAAGTTATAAGGTTTTACAACGACGGGATATCCGAGAGCTTCTATTTTTTCTATAATTTCATCTTTTGCGATGAAATAATCCCTGTTTGAAAAATCAATTCCTTTTGCAACAGGAATATTTTCGTAAGCGAGAATTTTTTTCATAATAGTTTTATCCATACCTGCGGCGGAAGAAATAACATTGCATCCGCAGTAAGGAACATTCAGATTTTCCAAAATTCCCTGAAGGCTTCCGTCCTCGCAGTTTGTTCCGTGAACAACAGGTAAAAATACGTCTATTGCTCCTATATCGCTGGTTTTTAATTTGTTTGGAGGATATTTTACCATTTTTACTTTGCCGTCAGCTCTTAAAAGAGAAATCTGAATATTTTCTTCTTTAAGTTTTTCCATATCTTTAAAAGTATCTACGTCAAAAAGCTTTTGCCCTGTATACATTCTTCCGTCTTTTGATATATATATTGGAATGACATCATATTTTGACTTATCTGCGGCATTTATTGCCTGAAGGGCGGATATAACAGATACTTCGTGTTCAACGCTCATTCCGCCGAATATAACACCCAGCCTGATTTTCATTTATCTTCCTCTCCTTAAATTAAATATAATCGTCTTTTTTTATAATCAAATTAATCGTCTTTAGATTAAATATAATCGTCTGTTAAATCGTTTTCTATTAAAACGCTGCAATTTTTTTCTTTACAGATATTATACATTATTTCAAACGCTTTGTTTACATCAGAAACCACAATTATGTTTTCTTTCGGGAAATTTTCTTTTATAAGTCCGTCAAAAATGGGAATAGTCTGCTTTTCTCCCACAAGAATAGCTATATCACAGCTTTTTGCGGCGTTTTGTCCCAGTATAAAGTTTTCGTCGTACTGTCTTTGTCCAAGCTCTATCATTCCCGGAGTTATAACTATTCTCGTACCGGGAAAGCCCTTTAAAACGTCTAAAGCGCAGGCACTTCCCATAGGATTTGAATTATACGCGTCGTCTATAATGGTAAGATTTTCTGAAATTCTGTTTATGGCCAGCCTGTGTTCAGGGGGTTTTAAATTTGCAGCGGCAAAACGTATATCTTCCTCAGAAACTCCAAGCTCAAGAGAAATGCTTATGGCTCCTGCAATATTAGTTATATTATTATAGCCTAAAAGGCCTGTTTTTATGGGGATTTTCACGTTTTTATTAATATAAGTGAAGCTGCATCCTGAAGAATTGTAGATTATATCTTCACAGCGGCAGTCGTTTGAATCCGAAATTCCGAAATAGAAAATCTTTTTATTTGTTTTATGATTTTGAATAAATTCGTTGTCGCCGTTTAAAAAAGCTATACCGCTGTCATTTAATGAATCCACCAGCTCAAATTTTGTATTTATTATATTGTCAATAGATTTAAAGGTTTCAAGATGCTGATATCCTATAGAAGAGATAACGGCATAATCTGGATGTACAATATCGCAAATTTCCTTTATATCCCCTTTTTGCTTAGCGCCCATTTCGCATATAAAAATATCGTGAGTGGAACTGAGCATTTCACGTATTGTACGGGTAACGCCCAAAGCCGTATTGAGATTGCCAGGAGTTTTAAGCACGTTATATTTTTGGCTTAAAAATTTTTCAAGTATATATTTTGTGGTGGTTTTTCCGTAAGAACCGGTAATTCCTATAACTTTAACTTTTGAATTTGATATTATTTTTTTTGCGTCGTTTATATAATATTTTGCAATGCATTTTTCAACAGGCATATTAATTATGTTTGCCAAAATAAGCGAAAGATAATTAAAAAAAGCCAAAATTCCCGCGGCAAGAGTTATTATTTTTACCGCCGTAATATTATTTTTAAAAACGAATAAGACGCAAAGTCCTGTTAGTATCAAAAATATGATACATACTGTAGTTATAAGTCTTTTTATACGGGAAGTATATACAAGCTCTTTTTTTGCGGGGGGGTTTTTATCTTTTGAAAAAGAGGCGAGAATGATAAGTATTGTAACGCCTATATTCAGCCATAAATCGTTTCTGAAAAATCCGATTATTAAAAAGACAAAAGGAAAAATAAAGTCAAAATCAAGGATCTTTTTTTTATTTCTTGAAAGAAAAGTAAAAAAACGCTTGTTTCTGTAGGAATTAAGCTGGAGCATGTGAAGATTGTACTTAAGCCGTAAAATAACAAAAAGGAAAATCGATATACAAGGTAAAAATGATAAATTTCCTAACATTTAATTTCGCTCCTTTTTCAAAAATTCGTACACAACCGATATAAATCTGCCGAAACAGTCAAGATAAGAAAAATGTCCTGCACCGTTAAATACAACAAGACCGCTGTCGGGGATAAGTTTCTCCATTTTTTGTCCGTCTTTTAGAGGGGTTGCAGTATCGGCATCTCCCCATATCAAAAGGGTTGGAATTTTTATATTTTGCATAACATTGGAAAAATCTTGATTTACTACTATAGACATAGTTCTTTTCATCATCTGAGAGCTGTTTCTGTAGTCCTCGCTTCCCGCGTTTGAAGTATATTTTTCATAAATATCTTTTGTAAATTTATAATATAAAGGACAGGAAAGTATTTTTTTCCCCAGTTTATATTTGTAGGTGTTAAAATAATATTTTGCGCTTCTTTTGGGTTTTATCCCTGCGCTGTCAATTAAAATAGCTTTTTTCGCCTGAAAGTTCATTTTTCCCAAAAGGCAAAGTGCAATTCTGCCCCCGTGAGAATGGCCTATTATAACAGGGTTTTCTACATCAATAGCTTTTAGAAAAGCTTTTACAAACTCCGCAAAGTCTTCCGTTGAAAAGGGAGAGGAAGGCTCATCGCTTTTGCCGAACCCGGGAAGGTCCGGGCAGATAACTCTGTAATCACGGCTCAAAGCGTCGATTACGGGACGAAAGCTTTCTATAGAAGCCCCCCATCCGTGAAGCAAAACTACATTATAACCTTCGCCTTTTATCTCATAGTTTATATTTAACCCGTTTATTTCTATATTCATTAAATCACCTGAGAAAAAAATACTTTTCTTAATATTATATCATATTGCATTAAATATTATATGTAAAATTCAAAAAAACTTTTGAAGATTTATTATCATAACTGTCAAAAGCGGTAATTTCCGCGTCATAAGTTCCGCTTTCAGAAATAAAATCACAAAGAGGAACGCTGACAAAAGGTTTTGATTTTCCGTCGGGACAGTTATAAAAGCCGGAGCATACTTTTGTTATTTTGTCATTTATTTTAATATCATAATGATGAAAAAAATCATGAGTATGAAATTCTATATTTCCATCTTTTATTTTGACCATTTCCGAAGTAAATTCAGGCGCAGAAGAAGGAATTTTGCGAAAATCTCGCTGTCCGATTTTAAAAATCCAGGGAGAAGTTATTTCTTCTTTTTTCAAAAGGTCATATTTACTGCATTTTATATTATATTCATCGGTTTCGATAAGCATTCCCTGAGAAAATTCCCATGCATCGGGGAAGAAATAGGTTTTTGCTGTTTCAATAAATCCTCCGAAAACAAGAACATAAAGGCTTGACGGACAGGAAATCGCCGAAAAATTGCCTAAATAAAGACTTCTTTCGTCCTGCAAAGGGTGATGTATATGCCCTGAAAGAACTATAACATTATTATATTCGTTTATAATGTCAAAAATATTGTCGCAGCTCCAAAATTCTCTTGCGTAAGGAAAAACCGTATCCAACACGGGAGAATGGATAAGAATAAAACAAGGCCTGTCTTTAAATTCTTCCAGCGAGCGTTTTAAAAATTTTATACCGTCATCGTCTAAATGAACAGTTTTATCTGTGAGATAATTTAAAGGGCATACCGTAATTATTCCTATACCTTTAAATTCCCATCGGAGATTTCCAAGCTCGGACATAGTTTGGTCAAAATCGTCTTTGATTATGGGATTTTCCATGTAATCGCCTAAAATTTCTTTATAAAACTTCATATTATCTTTTATAAATTCATGTCCTTTATAATAATGAGGACCAAGGTCATGGTTGCCCATAGCAAAATAAAGCTTTGTTCCGTTTAAGACTTTATCGAAGGAAGATTTTAATTTTTCTATTTCTTCTTTTTTTCCGTAATCCGTTACGTCGCCGCAAATAAACACAGCATCGAGATTTCCGGCTTTTTCTCTCAGAAATTCCACTCCTTTTTCAAATTTTTCGGAAGGAGCATCGGATAAAAGACTTATATGTATATCAGAAAAAACGGCTATTTTCATAACGTCAATCCTTTCAAAAGTATCTTTTAACATAACAGAAACTGCACTTTAAAAAGTGCAGTTTTTATTTATTCCTTTTCTTTACCGCAGATTGAACAGTACTGCCCTTGATTTATTCTTCCGCAGGAACAAAGCCATTGGCTTTTTACGGGATCGGTATTTTGTACGGGGTTTTCGTTTTTGGGTTGATAAGAAGGATTTTTTGAGACTACAATTCCCAAAGCTTTGTTTGCCAATACTGTAAAAAACGGCAAATCAGCGTCAAGCCCCTTTGAAGTACGGATAATTCCGATTACGGAAAAAATTCCTACTACGATTCTTATAACTATAAGTATAATAAACAATGCGTTGAAATGAGCAAATCCCAAGTTTATATTTACATTAAACATTGATAAAACCTGAATAATCACAGCTCCCGCAAAGGAAAGAAACAGTCCCTGCAAAGCCTGTTTTGACATCCATTGGTCTTTTTCAAGAACCAAAGCGTATCCGCATAAAAGCAGAAGACATATAATAAAGGAATTGTTAAACATAGAAATTGCAGATAAAATAAAAGTAATAACGCCAAAAGCATTTTTTGTCAGTTGATATTTTGTTTTCATAGTACTGTACCTCCAAATTGTATTATATAAAATTATTTTATATAAGTAAAGAAAAAATCATTGTTTTTTCTTTTTTGAAGCAGGCTTTTTTACAGAAAATCCGAAATGCCCGAGACTTTTTCCAAGCTGAAAATACTGACCGTGGGCATAGGATACAAGCTTGCATTTATCAAAACGGATACGGCCTTTTTCATCTATGTATTTTTCGTCTACGGATACGCTTGTTACTTTTGCAAGAAACATATCGTGACTTCCGAGGGGGATTATATCCGTTACTTTACATTCGATGGAAATCGGGGATTGAGCGATGGAAGGGGAAGTTACGGTTTTGGATTTTAAAGGGGTAAGAGAACATTTTTTGAATTTGTCTGTGTCCCGTCCGCTTTTTACTCCGCAGAAATCTGCCGCGCGGCAGGTAGAAGCGGTAGTTAAATTTATTACAAAATCCCCTTGATTTTTAATTATGTCGTAGGAATACCGTGATTTTCGGATAGAAACATAGACCATTGCGGGATCAGAGTTTACGGTTCCTGTCCAGGCGGCAGTGATTATATTTGGGTTTTTTATATCGCCGCAGCTTACCATTACGGCAGGAATTGGGGCAAGCATAGCCGACGGCTTGAAGTCTTGTCTTGACATAAGTTTCTCCTTTGAAAAAAAGGTTTTAGATTATTTTAACATAAAGAAGATAAAAGCACAAATATAAAATAATATCCCCTTCTCAGATAAAATCTGAGAAGGGGATTATATTGGATTTTTTGCGGAGAAAAACTTTTTTAATTTTTCAAATTCTAAAGAAATTTTTAAGTCTAAATAACTATTAAGCCAAAAAACTTCTTAAGCTTAAAAGAATGTCTTTGGACTAAAATAACTCTTAAGATCAAAAGAAGTTCTTAATCTTAAAAGAATGTCTTGAGTCTAAAATAATTCTTAAGACAAAAGAAGCTCTTAAACTTAAAATAGTTTCTTAAACCTAAATCAATCTCTTAACCCCAAATTAATCTCTCAATCCCAAAAAGTTTTTTACTATAAAATATTTGCGGCTATTTTATAATACTTGATTTATCGTTTCCCGCCAATAAACCAACCCTTTTTATATACGGAGTGCTCT
>CAKTDK010000069.1 GCA_934541205.1 uncultured Eubacteriales bacterium | reverse complement strand
AATGTGATAATACATCAACTGCTCTTCGTCTTCTAAATAAAGAAAACTAGTGATATATTCCAAAGGAACGGCTGCTATCAGACCAACACTTTTTTCACCATTATGCATAGGATAATCAGCTTTGACACCAAACAATACCACTTCATTTCCATTCGTATCAACCCCTATAGCAACTCTTTGTTCACCCTTTACTAATGCTTCTACAAAAGGAGAAGGATTCAGCGGCTGTATTGATTGTCCATAAAGAGTTTCAAAGTTTCCTTTGGCAGAACAAAGCGCCAAATAATTAAATTCTCTGACCTGCGCTCTATAAACGAGTTCCTCATATAGATTCTTGTTGCCATTGTTCTCTTTTGAAACGACGGAAACAATACCGTCCACCTGATTAAAACGCAATTTTATTACGGATTCAAAATGCCTGGACATTTGTTCATTCATTCCGGACATGTAGATTTCTCCAACTTGGTAAATAGTCTTTTTACTCTTTCGTCCCATATAAATTCCCAGTAAACTGAAAATAACTATGCTAAAGATTAAAAGTCCAATAAAACTGTATATTAAAAAACGAGTTGTAGAATTCTTTTTTTGACTGTTCTGCATTGGCATCATTTCTCCATTATTTTCTTGTATTCTTCAATAGCATAAATTGTTTGATAATAGTCATTTGACAATTTTGGCATTATTGAAATAGCTTTATTACAATCGTTTTTTTTCAACGCATCTGTCATTTCGGCACTGCTTTCATATAATTTGGTAAAAGAAAGATTCTGGCAAATTCCTTTGAGCGTATGAACAGCCCGAAGTGCCTCGGCATAATTCTTATTGTCCATAGATATTTCAAACAATGTAAAACTTTTATCGTCCATAAATTTGTATATAAATTTCTGAATCGTCTGTTCACTCCTCAATCTGCTCAGCACATCATCATAATTCCCGCAAAAATTATTATAACAATCTCGTAAATTCATAATTATATTCCCTTTCTTTTTTAATTGTCATCCTTTTTCGTATCTAAAAAACGAATAACTACTTGATTCTTTCTAATCTTTGCCTGATACATCATGCTATCTGCAACTTTAAATAGCTCCTTTGTTTTTTCTATTCCGTAAGCTCCTCCTATGCTTGCGGATATATGAATTTCAGGATATTCATCTATCGCCAAAATATCAAGATATTGTCTGATTTCTTCTAATTTTTTCTGAAATGTATCTGCAGGTATATTATAAAATATAATTAAAAATTCATCACCGCCATAACGAATTACGGCATCTGTTTTATATACATATGATAAAATAGCTTGAGCAACGCTTCGCAAAACGGTATCGCCAACATCGTGTCCATAATTGTCATTAATATATTTAAAGTTATCTATGTCTATCATACCAATAGCTTGGACATTTTCTGCATTCTGAAAATGTTCGTCATAATAACGGCGATTATATACGCCGGTTAACGAGTCAATATATAATAGTCGCACAGGGCGCCGTCCATAAGATAAAACGGAACGTTTTTCATAAGGAAATATCCTGTCATAATCTATTTTGTTTCTCACATCCCGAATATTTTTAATTTTACGTTCCAAAGAAGCATCTGTCAGTTCCGTTTTAAGTATATCTACAATTTCTTTAAGACACTGTAAAAGAATAGGATTAAATATGCCACATTGTCCTTCTAAAATCATTTTTAATGCTTTTTCATGCGAATAAGCCTTCTTATAGCATCTCTCACTGATTAATGCATCATATACATCAGCCAGAGAAACCACTTGAGCTGATATAGGAATTTCTTCTCCCTTTAATCTATCGGGATAACCATTGCCATCATATCTTTCGTGATGCCAGCGGCAGATTTCAAAGGCCACTTGAACTAACGGAGTCTCTTGTTGCTCATTTGGCAATTCCAAAAGCATATTGGCACCAATTGTCGAGTGAGTTTTCATAACTTTAAACTCCTCTGCGGTAAGATGTCCGGGTTTATTTAAAATCGCACTTGAAATTGAAATCTTTCCAATATCATGCAGTGCTGATGCAGTGCTTATTAAAGAAATATCCGCTTTGGACAAATGATATTGATCTGTCAGCTGAACCAACTGCTTTAGCAAATATTTCGTAATAGTGTTGACATTTCTTATATGTAAACCGCTTTCTCCATTACGGAATTCCACAATATGAGACAAGATTGAAATCATGAGTTCATTATTTTTTTCCTGCTCATAAAATTGTTCCGCAATAATCTTTTCAAGACGTTGCTGACGAGCATATAAAAGCATCGTATTTGAAATACGGCGCTGGACAATTGTTGAATCAAACGGACGACTAATATAGTCAAAGGCTCCCAAATCATAAGCGCGTTTTATATTTGAAGGAGAATCATCAGCAGAAATCATAATAACTGCAAATGTGTCATTCCAATGGTATTTATTTATATGAGATAATACTTCAAAACCATCCATTTCAGGCATCATAATATCAAGAAGCAGGAGCGAAAAATCTGTTCTTTGCTGTGAAAGAAGCTCAATCGCCTTTGCTCCATTATCCGCCTCTACAATATCGTATTTGTCTTCCAGAATGTCTGCCAAAAGAGTACGATTCATTTCTGAATCATCCACAATTAAGATTTTTTGTTTTCCCATAATACTTAATCTCTTTCACAAAATAATTACTCACTTTGATTATAATTAAATTTTTTCTCATTCACAATAACTATATTGGATAGGTATACATATAGGTCAGCACTTTTTAATGCTGACAAAAGTAACTATTTATGATATACTTTAGATAATTTATATGAAATTGATAGGAAATAAGTTATGAACCCTCAAGAAACAAAATTTTCATTTGTATATAACGAAATAAAACAATGTATTATGGAAGGCCACATACTTCCCGGGAATTCCTTACAATCTTCAAGAGTTTTATGCGATCAATTTCATGTAAGCAGATATACTATTAACCGTGTTTTCGACGCATTGCAAGAAGAAGGATTGATTGAAATACAGCCTCGTCTTGCGCCGATTGTTGTTTCAAGAAAAAATATAACAAAATCATCGAATTCTATTTCTGACATTGTGAAAAATAAAAAGAATATTTTACAAATATATCAGACCTTTGCTCTGATAATGCCTTCACTTCTGGTTTTTTCATCGCAAAACTGTGACATTGAAATAATGCCTCACTATAAAAAAGCTGTAAAAGTATCACGCTTGGGTCTTACTGCCGGTGGGTGGCGTCCCCCTGCAAATTTGGGATGCGATATATTAAAAATCGGCGGTAACTCCTTATTCAGCGAACTTTATTTCACATTTAGTCTCTATAATAAACTTACATTTTTTACAGAAGAGTGTTCCTATTTTTCTAAACACTTTTTGCAAGATTCCGGCTCTCTAACCAGTGCTATTCTGGATATATTAAAAGGTACTGACCCGGCTATAAAGCATAGGCAATTATCAAATTTATACCAAAAATTTGCTGATTCTATTGCCACCACATTAAAATACTTATCCGATATATCTTCTGAATATTCGACACAAACCAGCCGTCTATTTTCGTGGAATCCAATGCGCGGGCAAGATTACTTTTATTCAAAAATTGTTAACGACCTAAATCTAAAGATAGGTCTTGGAGTATATTCCGTAGGAATGTATCTTCCATACGAAAAACAGCTGGCTGGCCAATACGATGTCTCTTTATCAACAGTAAGAAAGGCATTATTCGAACTTGAACAAAGAGGTTTTGTAAAAACATTAAACGGTAAAGGTACTATAGTAATAGAGCCAGATGATACCAGAATACATTATCTTGCTTTAAATTCCGGATATACTAAAAATGCATTACGCTATCTTCATGCCTTGCAGCTAATGATTTTAATAATTCATCCGGCTGCTCTTAAAGCAGCGCCGCAGTTTTCTAAAGAAGAATTAGATAAATTAGCAGACAAATTCACTTCGCCGTCTTCTATTTATTTATCAGATATTTTTGAAGCCATATTAAAACACACTGATTTACAGCCTTTATACGTTATCCTATCTGAAACCTGTCGTCTTCTTGAATGGGGACATCATTTTACTTATTACCCTTCCAAAAAACATGCAATTTTACATCTCAATAAACAAGTCATTACAGCACTTCAGCAATTAAGTGAAGGTAATGCGAATTCTTTTGCAGATAGTATATCAGATTGTTACCGTTATATTTTAATTCGTGCAAAGAAGTATATGGTAGAAAAATGCAAATTTAATAATGCAGCTAATATTAAAATTCCAAAAAAATACTAGAAAAAATCGATATTTCTATCAGCTTACGGAAAGTCCTCACGACAATTATGCGGAGCAAACGCCATGCAAAACTATTAACTGCTGCGTCCTAACACATGTTCAAAATTCAAAGATATAACAAAATCTAAATCGTCGTTTGCCGCTAAACAGCAAAGACAAAGGGTACTGTTCAAATATTACTTTCCAAGAATAAAATCATATTATATCTGCTGATATCTGCAAAACATTCTCCTATATTCTAAAAATGGCGGAAAGACCATAAATACAGTCTTCACCGCCATTTTTCAAACTACATAAAATTAGATTGTTAATCTATTTTATTTTTAATGATAAATATCAGTGCCTATTAAAAAAGGATTTTTGAATAAATTTTGAAATAAGAAAATATTTATGTCATCTTAAATAATATGAAGAATTGTTAATTTCTTCAATGAAAATATCTTTGTATAGTCTTATTAAAATACATTTTTCTTAAAACAAATATTTTTCAAAAATCCTTTTTTCAATAAACTATAAATTAAAATCTCGGAATAATCAATCTTTCACCATCACGCATAGCGGATTCATGTGCAAGTATACCTGCCGCAGTTATATTTGCGGCCATTTCTTCATCTATCCACGGCTTACGGTCTTCAATAATAGCTCTTACAAACTCATTAACAAGATGAGAATGTGAGCCATGATGACCTGCTCCCGCTCCTTTTTTCAATGATTCCTGCGGATTTGTAGCGTCATAATTATCCCCTACAGTATACTGCCAGAGTTCTTTTGGCAAATCATCATAATAGTTTGGAACTTCAATTTGCTCGTAATCAGTTAAAAATCCTCTATATTCATCCTGAGGAATTAAATGAGTAATATAAGGATTGGAAGAGTCATCAAATCCCCATTCAAAACTTGCTTTACTTCCATATACATACATACCTTCAATATAAGCATGCGCTGTTTCAAAAAGTGAACGCGTAGCCTCTCCCGCAAGTCCGTTTTCAAAACGGAAATGAGCTGTTTCAATAGGGAAAGGGTTTCCGTAATTCTTTTGAAGTTCTTCACGCATAGTTCCCGAGCCCAAACAGCTTACAGAAGCAATACGTGAACCAGAAAGTCCCACCATAGGAGCAATTGCATGAGTACCATACCACATAGGAGGCAGTCCATCCCAATATTTCGGCCAATTCTCCATATCCTGATAGTGTGAACCCCTTAGAAATTGAATTCTGCCGATTTCACCGCTGTCAAGCATCTTTTTAACATGCATATATTGATATGTATATAACGTCGTTTCCATCATCATATATTTTTTTCCAGATTTTCTAACAGCCTTTGTAATGTCACGTATTTCTTCAAGTGAAACCGCCATAGGAACCGTACATGCGCAGTGTTTTCCCGAATTAAGTACAGCTACAGTCTGGTTTGCATGCATAGGAATAGGTGTTACAAGATGAACTGCATCAAGATTTTCATCCTGCAAAACTTCTTCAAAACTGCTATATATTTTTACTTTTTTAGTGTTTCCTAACTTTAAACGAAAACTTTCAACCAATGAAGTATCAGGATCGTATAATCCAATACTTTCAACATCAGGATGATCCCGCCATATTTCAGCAAAAGCCCCTCCAAATCTCAAACCTAATAAAGCAACACTTAATTTTTCTTTCATTATTTATCTCTCCTTTTTTTATTTAAGTATAGAATATTATTTTTAGCTTTTCCATTGACAAAAAAGAAGAGTTCATGTATAATCGGGTAAAAATAATTGTATGGACTATAAATAATTATGGAGCATTTCAATTTAACTAAGTCATATATTATAACTTCTGCAAACACTAACTGGTATGAAAATCCTATACTTCATCCTACAAGAATTATGGAAGAATACGATCTTATATATATTTTAAATGGAGAATGGGAAATCGGTATTGAGAATAAAATATATTATCTTAAACCTAACGATTTAATTATTCTTCCTCCCAATAAACTTCATAAAGGAATTTCTCCTTGTTCTCCAAAAACAAAAACCATGTATATTCATGTCCTTCCTTTAAATATAAAAAAAGATAAGTTAATAAGCATAAATACCTTGACAAATTGCGCTCAAAAAGATGGAATCCGCCTAATATTCGAAAATATAATAACAACTTTCTGGTCGAAAAATAAAGTTAAGGATATAAAACTTCAAGCTCTTTTTGAACTGCTTCTTTGTACTATAAACGAAATTTCAGAATATACAGATAAAAATTTTTCAGATATTGTAAACAAAGCATTGCAGCTTATATATACAAATCCAAAAACATTTTATACTTTGCCCCAAATGTCAAAAATATTATCCGTCAGTCCCAAAACTCTTTCAATTTATTTTAAAAAACAAACAGGTTTTACCTTTCATAATTATTTAACAGAAACAAAATTAAACAACGCAAAAGCCCAGCTTATACAATTTCCTGAAATGAAAATAAAACAAGTAGCTAAAAACTTCGGATTTTATGACGAATTTCATTTCAGCCGCCAATTTAAAAAAAAGTTTAATATCTCCCCGTCTGATTACCGAAAAACCGATCCTTATTCTTATAAAGACAACTGTCTGTAAAATAAAAAAAAGCCTTAATTGAGCCACCCTCCGTAAAAAAGGTGCCCCAAGGCTTTTGTATCTAAATTGAATAATTGATTTTTTAAACGGTGTAGCTTATGGCTATGCCGTTTTTGCTTTGCTGTGTTCCCGTTCGGCTAAATGCTCTTAGAACGCTTCTATTTCTTCGGGGCTGAATGTCCAAAGTATGCTTACGCCGTTGTAATGAATATCCATTAACTGAACACGCTTGCCGTCAAGTTATCTCGGTGCATACACAATAATCCTTTCAATAAACTCGTGTATCAGTTCAGGCGTAAGTTCCTTGAGTTCGGTAATTTTCTTAACCTTGTCAATGAACTTTTACAGGTTCTTGATCTTATCCGTTTCGGTTTCGAGATAACTCTGCACTTCAGGAATATCTGCTTTTAATCGTTGCTGTTCTTTCTCGTAAAACATTGATAAGATGGCATAGCGTTCATCGAACAACTTGCCGTTGGCGTTGTCCTCATAAATTTTTTTGTATCAGGCTGTCAATCTCGTCAACACGCTTTTTCGCATTGTTCAGTTCATAGAGTTTCTTTGCAAGTTCTCTTTTCTTGTCCTCACTGTAAAACTTCTTTCGTTTACGGCAAATTCTTTTTTAAAGGATTGCACATTCAAAAGGATTTTCGCATACTTTCCAATATCGTTTCCGTCACGACTTTTCCTCGGATATAGTATAAGGAACATACCTCCAAATTTTTGCGATAAACGGAATAAAAGAAATAGGCTTGTTCTCGTTTGTAGTTGTTTGTTACGCTGTAATAAAATTTTCCCCGCAATCCGCACAGTAAAGAAGATCTGAAAACGGACTGACAATTACGCTTTTTGTCGTTCTGCGACAGTGCTGACGTAGTTTCTGCATAGTTTCTGCATCAACGGTCAATGACGCCAGGGTGGGTATTCGGAAAGATTTTCCACTCCTCCTGCGGTCTTTCAATTATCGTTTTGTTCTTGAAAGACTTGGCTGTACTTCTGAAGTTGACCGCATCTCCATAGTATTCCTGCTTTGAGAGGATATCTGCAACGGTAGCCAAACACCAGTTATACGAAACCGAGTACCATAACACAATATTTCTAAAACATCTTGCAATAATTTGGTATTATATCCTCATTTAACAATCATTTTATAATCTTTTTTAAACTTTGTTGAACATCTTATTTTAAGCGCTTAAATCCTCCATCAATTCAGCAACACTGTCTAGGTTTTTATTGTTATTTACATCATTAATTGCATAAAGCGTTTCAGAATTTGGAATATTAAGAAATAACTCGAAAGATATACGCTGTTCTCTTATAACTGCTTTAGCAAAAAGACTGACAGCTACAAAAGTATTCATTTCTATTTCGGAACAAAAATATTCAAATTTTTTTACGTTTTTATCCATTCTAACATTTAAGTAGTTTGAGCTATAATTAACATCTCCTTTTCATATTATAAATACATTTTAAATGCTTTTTAATAGAAAAAGTTAATGTTAATAATATAATTAATTC
>CAKTDK010000068.1 GCA_934541205.1 uncultured Eubacteriales bacterium | reverse complement strand
GCATTGACAAGTTCAAAAATATCCGCATCCATAAACTCTGCGTCAAGCATTAAATCGGCAATATCTTCAACATCATTAAAATATCTTATTATTCTTCCGTAGCAAAGATTTTTTGCTCTTATAAATTCTTCTTCTTTTATTCCCGATTTTTTTAATCTGTTTATTCTTGATAAAATTAAAGATTTTACTTTTTTTGGGTCCTTTGATTCGCATCCTCCGAATAAAGCAACGCCAAATCCGTTTCCGGCAAAATATTCAGAAGAAAAACTGTTATTTACAAGCTCTTTCTGATAAAGCGACTTATAAAACTTAGAAGATTTTCCGCTTATTATTTCAAGTAAAATATTTGACACTGCCCATTTTTTTACAAAGTTTTTTCCTTTATTCTCAGTATCTCTATCTTTAAAACCAAAAATAAATAAAGGTTTTGAAACTTCAAGTTCCTGCTGTATAACTCTTCTTTTTACTTTTCCATCATCTTCTCCATAAAATCTTTCGATTTCAAATTCTTCACAAGGTTTTAAAGTCTTATCCGCAACCTCCATAATATCAGAAACCGTAACATCACCGCATACAAACAAAGCCATATTATGAAGATTATAAAAAGTTTCATAGCATTTATATAAAAGCTTATAATCAATTTTTCCTATTGATTCAACCGTACCTGCAATAAAGGTATTTACGGGATGTTTTTTATATAAAGCAGCCATCAGATTTACAAAAACTCTTCCACTGGGATTATCTTCACACATTCTTATTTCCTGAGCAATTATTCCCTGTTCTTTTTCTACTGTTTCTTTTGTAAAATAAGGCTCCTGAACAAAATCAAGAAGTATTTCCAAAGATTCTTTTATATTTTCAGTAGCTGAAAATATATATGCGGTTTTATCATAAGAAGTATACGCATTTGCGCTGGCCCCCGTTCTTGCATACCTTTCAAAAGCGTCTTCCGTTTCGCTTTCAAACATCTTATGTTCAAGAAAATGAGCAATGCCATCAGGCACTTTCACAATAGAATTTTTATCTGAACGTTTAAATTTATTGTCTATAGAACCGTATTTTGTAGCAAAAATAGCGTGCACCTTCTGAAAACCTGGTTTGGGGAAAACAAATATATCAAGTCCTGTCGGATGTTTTATTTTATAATATTTTTCATTTATCTTTTTATTTTCTATGGTATTAATCATTACATACCACCATCCTTTTTATTCATAAAATAAACTGTATCAAGTGTCAAATTATTTGCGCATGAAATTATATCATCTTTTTTTACTTTTAAAATGTCTTTTACCATTTCTGAAGGAGACACAATATCTCCGTCAATAATTCTGGAAAGATAAAAATCTGCTATTCCCATATTAGTGTCTTCCAAAGTCATATATGCATTTGTAAGATATTTTTTTGCATTATCAATATCTTCAAAAGTAAATTCTCCATTTTTTACACTTTCAAGCTGAGATAATATTTCATCGTATGCTTTGTTCTTATTTTCAAATTCAATTCCCGAGGCTATATACATAATGGATTTTTGTCTGTTTATTCTTGAAGAGCAATAATAACAAAGAGACAATTTTTCTCTTACGTTCATAAAAAGCTTAGAAGTAGGACTTCCTCCGAAAATAACATTAAAAAGTGAATAAGCCGCTGCATTATCCTTATTAATAAGACCTGTTCTAAACCCCATAACAAGTTTTCCCTGAGTAACATTTAAGTTATCTTCAACGCTTTTTATTTTTTCAGTTTTTTCAACTATGGTATTTTCTATATTTACAATATTTTTTCTTGATATTTTTGAAAACTTTCTTTTTAAACGAGTAACAAGCCCTTTGGAATTTTCTTCGCTTCCCACAAAAAATATTTCTATTTTTGAAGTTTCAAGTACATTTTTATAATGTTCCAAAAGTTTTTCAGCCGTTATTTTTTCAACAGTTTCTATTTCACCTATTTCACTTATTCCATAAGCTTCATTTTTACACATTTCTTCAAGACATCTGTTGATTGAATAAATTCTCTTGTCATTAATCTGAGCTTTTATTTTATTTATAAGGTTTTTCTTTTCTCCTTCAACATAATCGATATTAAAACCATTATCTTTTATTTGAAGATTTAAAAGGATATCAAATAAAACATCCGTACATTCTTTCATCATATTAACATCCTGAGAAATGTATTTTTCATCCACAAAGCTCATTGTAAGCCCAAAAATATGATTATCTCCCTTTTTATCCACATTGCCGTAAACAGATGTTCCGTAAAGCATATCAAGCTTACTTTGAAGTATATCCATACTCTTATATTTTTTGCTGCCTCTTTTTAATACGCTGGGAATAAGCGCATTAAAAGACGCTTCTTCTTTATTTAGCGGTCTTATGAAATTAACCGCTAATATATTAGTTTTAAATTTATCTGTTTTTATAATATTAAGGTTTATTCCCTCTGAAATATTCTTTACTGACATATTTGACACAATATCACCTCATTAAAATTTTTCCTGCCATTTACAAAATATTATACCACAAAAATAAAATTTTACCACATAATAAAATAAATACCCTGTAAAAAATACAGGGTATTTATTTTAACTGTCAAGCACAGCAGAAATATCATCTTCTCCGTCTTCTTCAGTAACATTATCCATAGATATAATACCTTCATAACTGTTTGCAATTTCAGAAGCAGAATAACTGTCTTTTATTTCGCCCAAAATCGTACCATCGTCATCTATAACTGTCAAAACCGGCATACCTTCATAACCAAATTCTTTAAACATTTTCATATCCAAATCTACAATTACATCATTAAGGTCTATATCAAGAGAATTATCTTTTATATAGCCTTCTATAATGGGAATATCGTCACCGACATTTATATTAATTATATAGGTATTAGGAAGCTTTGTTTTTAACTCATTAATTTCTTTCATTATATCCAAACAAGGTTCAGTTGCACTGTTAAAGAAATTTATTATAATATTTTCTTTTCCTTTTGATTTTTCAGATATTATCAAATCTTTATTATCGGCAGTTTTAAAAACATAATCTACCGGAAAAACCTTATGTCCGTCTTCAAGAGTATGAATAGCGAAATTATCATTATTATGAAGCAGTTTTCCGCCTATTCTTGTATTTAAAATATAATACACTTCAATTATCAAAAGTCCAAGTAAAAGAGCCACAACAGAAGTAATAATTACAGGCTTTATACGTACTTTTCCTTCAGTTTTTGATGAACTTGATTTTTTTGTTGTTTTATATCTTCTTCCCATTGCTATTCCCCTTTATTAATAATTTTTTGAATTCCTTCTTTTAAATTGGATATTCTTATTATTTCAATATTTTCATTGGCAGTTATTTTATTTCTGTAAGGCACATATATTTTTTTAAATCCCATACGGGAGGCCTCTCTGATACGAAGGTCTATACTGCTTACAGATCTTATTTCTCCGGCAAGTCCTACCTCTCCTACAACAACACAGTCTTTATCCGCCGGAATATCACGGATAGCAGACGCAAGAGCTATACAAATAGAAAAATCGGTAGCCGGCTCAAAAAGTTTTAACCCTCCTACAGCATTTACATAAACATCCTGATTAGAGGTATATAACCCCGCTCTTTTTTCAAGTACAGCTAAAAGCATGGCAAGCCTGCTGTAATCAAGACCAGTTGACATCCTCCTGGGTGAAGCAAGCGTACTTGGAGTTGTCAAAGACTGAACCTCCGATAAAATTGATCTGCTGCCTTCCATCATACAAGTAATGCTTGTCCCCGATACATTTAAAGGTCTTCCGTCAAGCATCATTTTCGACGGATTTTCAACTGCTACAAGACCTTTGTCAGTCATATCAAAAACGCCTATTTCATTTGTAGCACCGAAACGATTTTTTACTGTTCTGAGTATCCTATAATTAGTTTCGTTATCTCCTTCAAAATAAAGTACGGTATCTACCATATGCTCAAGAATTTTTGGCCCCGCTAAATTTCCGTCTTTATTTATATGCCCTACAATAAATATCGGTATTCCCTGTTCTTTTGCAATACGCATAAGAGAATTTGTAGCTTCCCGTATCTGTGAAACACTGCCCGGCGAAGAGGTTATCCCTTGCTTATACATTGTCTGTATTGAATCTATTATTACAAATCCGGGCTGTTCTTTTACTATTGTATCACAAATAGAATCTATATCTATATCACTTATTATATATAAATTATTATTTTCAACATTTAATCTTTTTGCGCGAAGTTTTATTTGCCTTTGAGATTCCTCTCCGGATATATAAAGAGTTTTTAATCTGCAGCTTACATACTGGCATATCTGCAAAAGAAGCGTCGATTTTCCTATTCCTGGGGCGCCTCCTACAAGAACTAGCGAACCTTTTACAATTCCTCCTCCGAGTACTCTGTTTAATTCTTTTTCCCCTGTATCAAATCTTACATCATCATTAAAATCCATTTCATTTATTGATGTAATTTCCAGATTTCTTTTTACAACATTGGTTTTAGGCTTTATTATATCTTTTGACGGGGCGGCTTCCTCAAGAAGAGAATTCCATTCACCGCAGTCGGGGCATTTACCAAGCCATTTTGTCGTTTCAAATCCACATTGCTGACAAACAAATTTAGTTTTCATTAGATTCCCCCAGACTTTTTTCATATTCTATAACAGATAACGCCGCTGTCATCATCATTTTTTCACGATATTCCTTTGTTTTCAAAAGCTTTATTTCATTACTGTTTGAAACAAATCCACATTCTATCAAAACCGTAGGTATCTGGCTATTATATACTATAAAGATTTCTTTTCCTACCTGTTTTAATTCTCTTTTATTTTCAGAATCGATATACTTTAAAAAATTATCTGAAATAATTTGACCAAGCACCTTACTTTTTTCATTTTTTCCTCCGTAAAATATTTGCGAACCATAATATTTTTCCTGAGGATACTTATTCATATGAATACTTATAAAGATTGCGTTCTTGATATTCTTTGTCATATTTAATCTATTATGTAAATCAGACGACTTTTTTTCTCTTATTGTAGTACATCCCTTATCATAAATAGCTATATCTTTATCGCGGGTCATTATAACATTATACCCCAAAAGTTCAAGATAATCTTTTAAATCATTTGCATAAAGCAAGTTTAAATCTTTCTCTATGGTATTATCTATTCCGACAGCTCCTCCGTCTTCTCCTCCGTGACCCGGATCTACTATAACGGTAAGTCTGTCATCACTGCTTATATTTACACTATTTATATTTATAAGCATACCACTTAAGATTATAGCACTTATAATAACAAAAATCAAAACAAAAAAAGACTTTTTTTTCAAAATAAATATCATAATAATTTCTCCGAATATTTTGTTATTAAAAGATATTCCGAAAAAATCATTAATATAACTGTAAATATAAAATACAAATGAAATAATAGCACGAAATAACAATATTGTCTATTTATTTTTAAAATTTTATAAAAAGTGTAAATATTTTTATTATGCTCAAAATAAAATCATATAAAAATTTTTAACAATATAATTATAAAAACTTACATTGAATGAAAAAAATTTTATAAAATAATTTATATATCTTAAAAATATTGCAAAACCATATTACCTTATATTAAAATAACTGTATACGTTTTGTAATTAACAGTAATCCGACAATATTAAAATCCGATAAAAAAGCAGAAACCGATTAAACATCGGTTTCTGCTTTTTAAATAAATATTAAACTTATTTAAGCTCAACTTTAGCGCCAACTTCTTCAAGTTTAGCTTTCATAGCTTCAGCATCATCTTTGGCAACGCCTTCTTTAATAGTTTTAGGAGCGTTGTCAACAAGTTCTTTAGCTTCTTTTAAGCCAAGACCTGTAATTTCTCTTACAGCTTTGATAACATTGATTTTTGATCCGCCTATTTCAGCAAGAACAACATCAAAGTCAGTTTTTTCTGCAGCAGCAGCTCCGCCTTCAGCAGGTGCAGCAACAGCAACAGCAGCAGGAGTAGCAGATACTCCGAATTCCTCTTCAAGCGCTGATACCAATTCAGCAAGTTCCAATACTTTTAATTCTTTAACATCTTCTATTAATTTTAATACTTTTTCAGAAGCCATTATAATTTACCTCCATAAATATAATTTTTTTATTCAGTTACTTCAGCTGTTTCTGAATTTTCCAGCTGTTCTTTAATTGCATTGATAGCATAAGCAAATTTTGTAAGCGGTGCATTGAAACCATACAAAACCTGAGCAATAAGACCTTCTCTTGAAGGAATTTTTGATAAAGCTTTTATCTCATCAACAGAAATAACTTTACCTTCTAAGAAACCTGATTTAATGGCATAGCTTTCTTTTGTCTTAGCAAATTCAGCAATGATTTTAGCAGGAGCAACAGGATCTTCAGCGCTTACAGCAAGAGCTGTAGTTCCGTTTAAAACATCTCCGAAATCAAAACCGATTTTTTCAGCAGCAAAACGAGTAAGAGTATTTTTTACAACTTTGTATTCTACCCCTGCTTCTCTAAATTTATTTCTAAGCTGAGTATCTTCTTCAACAGTTATACCCTTATAATCAACAAGTACGCCTGCAACAGAAGACTGCATTTTTTCAGCTAACTCATTAACGATTTCCTGTTTTTTGGAAAGAATTTTTTCGCTTGGCATTTTCTCACCTCCGGTTAATTACAGTAAATAAAAAGCTCCCCGGCACACCGAGGAGCTGATAAAGCTATTACTCAAAATAGATATATCTCCTCGGCAGGCAAATTTAAGCTTTCGCACCTACTGTCTTTGGAATGTATAACATAATCATTATACAATAAAAAAATCATCTTGTCAATATTAATATTTGGAAGAACTTACTTTAATACCAGGTCCCATAGTAGAAGCTACAACGCAGCTTTTAATATACTGACCTTTTGAAGCTGACGGTTTTGCTTTTACTATTGCAGCCATTAAAGTATCAAAGTTCTCCTGTAATTTTTCTGCTCCGAAAGATACTTTGCCAATCGGACAGTGAATAATATTTGTTTTATCAAGACGGTATTCAATTTTACCGGCTTTAATTTCCTTAATAGCTCTGGCAACATCCATAGATACTGTTCCGGCTTTTGGGTTAGGCATAAGTCCTTTAGGACCAAGAACCTTACCAAGACGTCCTACAACACCCATCATATCAGGGGTTGCAACAACTACGTCAAAATCAAACCAGTTTTCGCCCTGAATTTTCTGTACAAGTTCATCGGAACCAACATAATCGGCTCCTGCTTCTTCAGCCTCTTTGATTTTATCACCTTTTGCAAATACCAAAACCTTTACTGTTTTACCTGTTCCGTTAGGAAGAACGATAGCTCCTCTAACCTGCTGGTCAGCATGTCTTGAGTCAACGCCCAATTTTATATGAGCTTCAACAGTTTCATCAAATTTTGCTTTTGCAGTTTTAGTAACAAGATCAAGCGCCTCGGAAGGATCATATAATTTTGTTTTATCAACCAGCTTAGCGCTGTCCTGATAATTTTTTCCTCTTTTCACGATAATACATCCTCCTTATTCGTGGTTTTTTCGGCAAATACCTCCCACTTTAGAAGCGAGTTTTATTAGTCAACAACTTCAATACCCATGCTTCTTGCAGTGCCGGCAATCATACTCATAGCAGATTCGATATTTGCGGCATTTAAATCCGGCATTTTCTGTTCAGCAATTTTCTGAACCTGTTCTTTAGTAATTTTTGCTACTTTTTTCTTATTAGGTTCACCGGAAGCAGTTTCTATATTACAAGCTTTTTTAATTAATACGGCTGCCGGCGGAGTTTTTGTAATAAATGTAAATGAACGGTCAGCATATACTGTGATAACTACAGGAATTATCATACCCATATCATTTTTGGTTCTTTCATTAAACTCTTTGGTAAATGCAGCGATGTTAACACCGTGCTGACCCAAAGCAGGACCTACCGGCGGCTGTGGAGTAGCTTTTCCCGCAGGTATCTGAAGTTTAACATAACCTACAACTTTTTGTGCCATTATTGTTACACCTCCTTAGTAAACAATGTGGTAAACGGCGGAACATAAATTTTTGTTCCTCCCACTTTATAACAAACGGCTTTTAACCGCAGCTATACCTATTCTTTAACAATTTCAATCTGGTCAAGTTCAAACTCAATAGGAGTTTCTCTTCCAAACATCACTACGATAACGGTAGCGCTGTTTTTATCAACATCAAGTTCGTCAACTACGCCGGTATGACCGGTAAAAGGTCCTTCAAGTATTTTAACGCTGTCGCCGACGGTATAATTGACCTCGATAACTCTTTTTTCAACACCGAGTTTTTCCGCTTCCTCTTCGGTAAGAGGAACAGGTTTCTGGTGTGTTCCGACAAAACCGGTTACACCCCTGATATTTCTTATAACATACCATGTGTCATCTGTAAGTATCATTTTTACAAGAACATAACCGGGAAAAATTTTTCTTTCAATTTCCTTGGTTTTGTTG
>CAKTDK010000067.1 GCA_934541205.1 uncultured Eubacteriales bacterium | reverse complement strand
GATTTCAACAACATTTTCAGTAGTAACTTTAACATCCAAAATCAGGTCATGCAACTTTCTGTTCTCAACGATAGTTTCTAAATTCGTCATTACTTTATTTTCATAACCGGAATAAGTATGTATAACATACCACTTAGCACTATCTGACATAAAACATATCTCCTTTTATTCGGATGTAATTACAAATTAAGCAATAAATTAAACAAAGCCATAAGCCCTGTATCAAGCAAAAATACAAATACACCTACAAGTAAACAGCAAATAATAACAATTATAGTATTGTTAACAATCTGTTTCGGAGTAGGCCAAACAATTCTGCTGCGAAGTTCTATCCAAACTTCTTTAAAAAACTTTAATAATTTGAAACCTTTTTTCTTTTTCTTTTCAGGCTTCGAATCTTTTTTTGAAACTTCTTTTTTAGTTGATTCAACTTCAGCAATATTTTTATCTGACATTTGTAACCCTCCTTAAAATTAGGTTTTAAACACTCACTATTTTGTTTCCTTATGAAGTGTGTGCTTACGACAGAACCTACAATATTTGTTCATCTCTAGTCTGTCAGGGTTATTCTTCTTATTTTTCATTGTATCATAGTTTCTTTGTTTGCACTCTGTACATGCAAGAGTAATTTTTACTCTCATAAACGGCACCTCCTAAATTTTTTTTGCCTCCCTAAATTGTCCTTAATTTTAAACATAAAAAAAAGACCCATTCATAGGTAAACAAATTTTATCATATATTTTTATGTATGTCAACAACAAATTAAATTTTTATATTTTGCCGATATTAAGATGTAGCGGCAGCGATCAAGACGCTGCCGCTACATCTCAAAAAAACCTTTTCTTCGCGGAAGAGAATTATAAGTCATATCAATTTCTATAAGTATAATATCCTCTCCTATAGTTCTCACATTTTCATAAGGAATAACAAAATCATTGTTTCCGTTCATAAATCCAAAAAACTTAGACGGCCCCGGAACAATAATTGCAGCTATTTTTCCATCCTTGTCAATTTCTATATCACTTACATAGCCTAAACGGCTTCCGTCAGTTATATTTATTACCTCACGCCTTTTCAAATCAGTAAGCCTGTTAAACATTTTAATTCACCTCAAATAATTTATATGAGGAATATTATAAAAATATTAGCTTCTTCTTTGAATTTCATAATCTATCCAATCAAGATATTCTTCAAGACACATTCCTTTTTCATATATAATACGAGCATTTTCTTCTCCTACATATCTATAATGCCACGGCTCAAAAATAATTTTTGTAATATCTTTTTTATCAACAGGATATCTTTCTATAAAGCCATATTTATGAGCTGTTTTTTTCATATATTCATACATTTTTGTCTCGGCAAATTCTCTTGACAATCCATATTCCTTATTTGCAGTGCTGTCCATCATATCGACAGTAAGTCCGGTTTGATGCTCGCTTGTACCCGGACGTGCAACGATTGTAGCCGCTTTTGCAACCGCATCATCATAGTCAAGACCATCTTCTGTCTGACATCTTTTTATTCTTTTTTCAAAAAGTCCTTTTTGATATTCATAAGTTCTGTATGCAGAACAAATTATAAGATTCCCCAAATCCTTAGAATTAACATCATCTATAAAAGCCTTAAGCGGAGTTTTTATATCGGAATCAATTTTATATCCCTGCAAAGTACTAAGCGACGACGGCGCATATTCGTCAATGGAATTTTCATAATTTGCAATCATAAGATATTTACTTTTTTTAAGATTTTTCAACTCTTCCAGCGTAAAATAATCATCGCTTTTTCCATATTTTGATATGCTCGAATCCACATTATTTTTGTCTGAATTATTCGGATTTTCTTCCTCGGGAAGTCCTCCTACAGGAGCTGTAGAATTATTTTCCCCAGTTTTTTCCAAAGTAACGACAGGCTCGTTTATTTCATTGCTTCTTTCATCTGAGCTTTCCTCAGTAGGCGTTTTTACATCGCTGTTTCCGTTTAAATTTATTACAGCGGCAATTACGACAAAAATTATTATTAAACCTAAAACCGATATTAAAATATAACCACCTCTGCCAAGGCTTTTTTTCTTATATCTTGCCATTTTTTCATCCTCTTTGTTTAAAATACTGATATAACTGGCATTTTAACATACCGTTATAAAGTTTTCTTTTTTTGTCGGCTTTTCTTCCAAAACAGCTTTCAAATTCATCATCGCTTGTAATTATATAAAAATTATAATTTTCATACCTTTCAAAAGCTTTTGAAATATCTTTATAAAGCTCTCTGGCCTGGGAAAGCTCCAAAAGCCTTTCTCCATAAGGCGGATTTATTATAACAGTACCTTTATCTCCTATGGGATAGGTATCTTTTATATCTTTGACCTCAAATAAAACTTCTTCCGATACGCCCAGTCTTTTTGCGTTTTCCTTTGCCGTTTCTACAGCATAAGGGTCAATATCGCTGCCGAAAAGCAAATATTTATCTTTTCGTATCTTTGATACTTCCTCATCCTTTATATTTTTCCACAATTTTTTATTAATAAAACAAAAATCTTCAAAAGCAAATTTTCGAAGTATTCCCGACGGAATGTTCTTTGCAGTCATCAAAGCCTCAAGAACAAAAGTTCCGCTGCCGCACATAGGATCTATAAAAGGCTCATGATATCCGAATCTTGAAACATTAACAATAGCAGCGGCAAGAGTTTCTCTTATCGGGGCTTCCACACTTTTAAGACGGTATCCTCTTTTGGATAAAGGGTTTCCGCTAGTATCAAGCATAACCGACACATTATTATTAAAAACAGAAAACTGAATTTGATATTTTGCTCCCGTTTCCTTAAACCAAGCCTGAAAATACTTTTGAGAAAGTCTGTCGACAACAGCTTTTTTTATTATTTTCTGGCAATCGGGAACACTGTGCAAACTTGATTTTATAGAATATCCTTTTACGGGAAAAGCTCCGTCTTTAGGAATAAAATCTTCAAAAGGAATTTTTTTAATCCCCTGATATAACTCTTCAAAAGTGTATGCTATAAATTCATCCAGTAAAATAAGAACTCTTTCCCCTGTTCTTAAAAGAAAATTGACTCTCATCATGTCATTAATACTACCGTCAAAATATACCTTTCCATCAGTTGCTTTAACATTTTTTACGCCTATTTTTTTAAGTTCTTTTGCGGTTATTCCCTCAATGCCAAAAAGTACGGGTACAACAAATTTTAAATCCATATATTATCCTTCTAAGCGCTATAGCTTTCTTTTTTTTCTTTTTCTATTCCTAAGGTTTTTTCATAAACCTCAATAAGCTGTTTTCCTATCATATCAAGATTTTTATTTTCAACAATCTTATATCCTTCTTCCTTAAGGCAAGGAAGTTTTCCTGAAACAATTCCTCTTATTTTTTCTTCAAATTCATCATTTGTTTTAGCTTTGTAAGCATTTTTTCCGTCGGTAATAAGATTTTTAAAAATAGGTATATCCCTTACAATCACATTCTGTTTTGAAGAAAGCGCTTCAAGAAGCACTATTCCCTCCGTTTCTTCATAAGTGGGAAACAAAAATACATCTGCTCCGGAATAAGCATTTCTGAATATTTCGGGCTCAATATATCCAGGAAAATAAAGGTTGTCCAACTTTGTTTTTACAGCTTTTCTGACTTTATGAGGTACTTGATATAAAGGCGTATATCCGAACCACACAAATTTATATTCAGGCATTCTTTTTGCAAGCTCTACAAAATCCAAAATACCTTTTCTCTCAATATAAAGTCCTACAGCTATTATAACCTTATCATCTTTTGAAAAACCAAAACTTTCTCTGAATTTTTGACCGCCTTCATAATCATATTTAAAAAAATCAAGTTCAATTCCGTTTGAAACAGCAGTTATAGGTTTTTTAATGCCGTAACCTTCCAAAATTGATTTTGAATATTCGGTAGGAGTTAAAATATGATCTCCCAAATTATAGCACTTCATTATCCATTTTTTAAAAATCGGAGAAACCAAATTAGAAAACATAAAAGAATTTCTAAAATCCTCTTCGGTAGAATGAGCATGATATACTACTTTTTTACCTATTTTACGACATTTTTTTGCCATAAAATATGATTTAAACCAAAAAGTATTTATATGCATCAAATCAAAATCATCCTTAGGATTGGTAGTATATTCAATATTATTAAGTTCCAAAGCTTTCATCTGATGCTTTATAGCCCGTCCCAGACCTGATTTTGAAATATACTTCATTCCCTCAGAATATAACAAGACCTTCATATTTACACCTCAAATTATTATATTATAACGCTCTAATAACATAATACAATCACATTGCCAAACTACAAATAAAACATTTTTATATATAAATTTTAATTAATAAAACTTATCTTTAAATTACGTCCGGAATTATTATAACATATAAAAACAAAATTTCAAAGGATATATATGGCAATCAAAAACATCGTTTCAAAAAAATTGAAACGATGTTTTTAAAATTATTTTATTCCTATATCTTTTCTGTAATGAGCTTTTTCAAAAGAAATTTTTGATACATTTTCATAAGCTTTTTTTATAGCGTCGTCTAAATTATCTCCTTTTGCAGTAATTCCTATAACTCTTCCTCCGCAGGTATAATATTTATCACCGTCTTTTTTTGTTCCAGCATGAAAAATAACCGTATTTTCATCAACGTCATCAAGACCCTTTATTTCAAAACCTGTTTCGTATTTTTCAGGATATCCCCCGCTTGCCATTACAATACACACAGCGGCTTTGTCATCAAAAATTACTTCCGTTTCAGAAAGTTTTTCATCTATTACAGCATTAAAAATATCGTACAAATCACTTTTAAGCCTTAATAAAACGCTCTGAGTTTCAGGATCTCCGAAACGGCAGTTATATTCAATAACTTTAGGACCTTTATCAGTTATCATAAGTCCGAAAAACAAAACTCCTTTAAATTTTCTTCCTTCGCTGTTCATTGCGTTCATTGTAGGAATAAATATTTTTTCCATACATTCCTTCTGAAGCTTTTCATCATAAATTCTTGAAGGAGAAAAAGTACCCATACCGCCTGTGTTTTTTCCTTTATCATTGTCATAAGCTCTTTTATGATCCTGAGCTGAAGGCATAGGTATGATAGTTTTTCCATCAGTAAAAGCAAGAACCGAAACCTCCGGGCCTTGCAAAAATTCTTCAACGACAACCCTGTTTCCAGCGTCTCCGAAAACTTTATCATCCATTATTTCATGTACTGCTTTTTTGGCATCCTCAAAGTTTTCAGCTATAATAACTCCTTTTCCGAGAGCCAATCCTTCTGCTTTTATAACTGTTGGAAATGTTCCTTTTTTTATATATTCAACAGCTTTATCACTGTCAGAAAAAACTTCATATCCCGCTGTCGGAATATTATATTTTTTCATAAGTTCCTTAGCAAAAACTTTGCTTCCCTCAATTATGGCAGCATTTTTACAAGGACCAAAAGCGCGAAATCCCTCTTTTTCAAGTTCGTCAACCATTCCAAGCATTAAAGGATCATCAGGCGCCACTATTACCATGTCAGGTTTTATTTCTTTTGCAAGCTTTAAAACCCCTTCAATATCAGTAGCCTTTATATTATGACATACTGCAATATCTGAAATTCCACCGTTTCCGGGAACCGCATGAATCTCATTTATATTTTTGTTTTCTTTAAGTTTGTAAATTATAGCGTGCTCACGGCCTCCGCCGCCAACTACTAAAACTTTCATTTTTTACTTCCTTTCAAAAATAAGGTTTATTTAAATTTAACAGCAGTTCCGTAAGCCATAATTTCAGCAGCTCCCTGCATAACAGCAGCAGATGCATATCTGATGTTTACAACAGCGTCGGCTCCCATTGATTCCGCTTCTTCAACCATTCTCTTAGTAGCAAGAGCTCTCGCTTCGTTCATCATCTGTGTATAAGCTTTAAGCTCTCCTCCCACAATAGTTTTAAAACTTTGTGTAATATCCCTTCCGATATTTTTTGACTGTATTGTACTTCCTTTTACAATACCAAGCATTTCAAATTCTTTTCCAGTGATGTAATCAGTATTTACTAAGATCATCTTCTTCTCCGCTCCTTATTTCTCTTATTCTTTCTATTAAAACAAAAATAGAAACACCGCAAAGTCCCAAAAGTATTATACCTATAATAATTTTAAGTATAACCGCAATGGGAACAATAAACCAAATTACTCCGTAAGACAATAATACAATGAGTAATATAACAGTTATAATAATCGGGGCAATCATTTTTTTCATCTTATCACCCTTTTTTTATTTTAAGTATCATTTTAAATATATTCAGCAATTAATGATGGAATAACCTAATTCCTGTAAATGCCATAGCCATATTATATTTATTGCAGGTATCTATAACATTATCATCTCTGATAGATCCGCCCGGCTGAGCAATAAACTCAACTCCGCTTTTTTTAGCTCTTTCTATATTATCGCCGAACGGGAAAAATGCGTCTGAGCCAAGAGAAACGCCTGTCATTTTATCAAGCCATTGTCTTTTTTCTTCAGAAGTAAGAATTTCAGGCTTTTCTTTAAAGAAATTCTGCCATACTCCGTCAGCAAGTACATCCATATATTCATCAGAAATATAAACGTCAATAGTATTATCTCTGTCAGGACGTCTTATATTGTCAACAAATTTCAGTCCAAGCACTTTTGGGTGCTGACGCAAAAACCAGTTATCGGCTTTGTTACCCGCAAGTCTTGTACAATGTACTCTTGATTGCTGCCCTGCGCCGATTCCGATTGCCTGACCGTCTTTAGCGTAACAAACCGAATTTGACTGTGTATATTTTAAAGTGATAAGAGAAATAATCAAATCTCTTTTTGCATCTTCAGGAATATCTTTATTATTTGTAACTATATTTGAAAGAAGCTGTCCATTGATTTCAAGTTCATTTCTTCCCTGTTCAAAAGTAATTCCAAAAACATCTTTGTGTTCCACAGGAGCCGGAACATAATTTTCATCTATTTTAACGATATTATAGGTTCCTTTTCTTTTTCCTTTTAATATTTCAAGAGCTTTGTCAGTATATCCTGGAGCTATAATTCCGTCAGAAACCTCTCTTGCAATCAAAGCTGCGGTAGATTCATCGCACACATCGGACAAAGCAATAAAATCACCGTAAGACGACATTCTGTCCGCGCCTCTTGCTCTTGCATAAGCGCAGGCAAGATCTGAAAGCTCTAAATCATCAACAAAATAAATTTTCTTTAAAGTATCGCTTAAAGGAATGCCCACTGCAGCTCCTGCCGGACTTACATGTTTAAAAGACGCCGCCGCAGGAAGCCCCGTAGCTTTTTTAAGTTCCTTTACAAGCTGCCAGCTGTTAAACGCATCCAAAAAATTTATGTACCCCGGTTTTCCGTTTAAAACTTCTATAGGAAGCTCACCGTTTTTCATAAAAATTTTAGACGGCTTCTGATTAGGATTACAGCCGTATTTTAATTCCAATTCCTTTGCCATTTTTCATTCCCCCGAAATTTTATTATTTATTTTTATTTACAATTCTCGTTTGAACTTCACCGTTTTCCAAATTTATAAATCTTGTAAACAAAGACACCTTGTTATCTTCATTTAAAGAATTCCAGATGTTATCGGTAAATTCATCTATATTACCTTCAATTTTTACAAGCGTAGGCTCTCCCTCGAAAGAAGGAATAGGATTCCCGTCACATTTATATGTATGAATAAAATGTCCTTCTCCTGTTATGGGATTTTCATATTCAAAGAAAAATCTCTGACAACATTCATCGTTTCCTCTTGCACTTTTAAGAATTGAAAGTTTGTACAAAAATTTATTTTGATTCACCTGAACAATTCCGGAAATTCTTGGTGTAAAATTAGGCTCATCCGGTTCAAACTCTCTTGTTCTCAAAGCATTTTCAAAAGTGTCGCCCTCTTTTATAAAATCATAAATTGTATCAGTCTGATCGCCGTTTGTAACTATTGTCTGATTATCTATAACCCTAACGGGAGCATAAATTATAAGGGACGGGTCTGTAAGTTTTGATTCGTCAAAAGCTTTTGTTCTGATTCCCTCATCTTGAACTTCAAAAATTCTGTTTCTGCTGTTTTCGCTTCTTCCCATTATAAAATACGCGATAGAAATGTTTCTTCCGTCAGAATTTTTTCCTATAATTATTCCCCTGCCGGGATATGCATTATTTTTTAATAATTCATCTATTTTTTTCATAAATTACTCTCCGATAATTGTTTTATTTCCTTCTATAGCTATTTTTCCTGCGCAAAAAAGCTCAGCTGCAAGAGGAAGTATCCTCCATTCCGCTTGTTCCATAACTCTTTTCTGCAAAATTTCGGCAGTATCTTCGTTTTGTATCTCAACAGCTTTTTGCAAAATTATCGCTCCGCCGTCCGTAACATCGTTTACAAAATGAACCGTAGCGCCAGTAACCTTCACACCATATTCAAGAGCCTTTTCATGAACCTTTAATCCATAAAATCCGTCGCCGCAAAAAGATGGTATAAGCGAAGGATGTACATTTATAATCTTGTTTTTATAATTTGTAAGTATCCGGCCTTTTAAAACGGTCATAAACCCTGCAAGAACTACAAGTCCGATATTATTTTCTTCAAGTATCTTCAAAAGCTCATCACTGTAG
>CAKTDK010000066.1 GCA_934541205.1 uncultured Eubacteriales bacterium | reverse complement strand
CCTCATTACTATCTTCTTGGCTTTGAACTTTTAGGCAAAGCTTAAATCGAGAGTTACTCCAAATTTGTTCATTTACCTGTCCAGAAGGCTTTTGTGTTGCAAGGATAAGGTGGACACCCAAACTACGACCTATACGAGCCGCCGAAATAAGTTCTTTCATAAATTCGGGTTGTTCAGCCTTTAACTCGGCAAATTCATCAACAATTACAATCAGATGAGGTAACGGAATTTTTACCTCTCCAGCCTTGAATTTTCTGATATATTTATCAATATGATTAACCTCTGCCTCAGCAAACAATCTTTGTCTCTTTTGCAATTCAGCTTTTATTGACTTCAAGGAACGATCAATTTCCTTTCCGTCTATGTTGGTTATTGCTCCCATTAAGTGAGGAAGATTTTTAAATTGGTTAACCATACCACCACCTTTGAAGTCGATAATAACAAATCCCACTTCATAAGGATGAAACAATGTTGCCATGGAAAGAATGTATGTCTGCAGGATTTCGGATTTACCGGATCCTGTTGTTCCAGCCACCAGTCCATGTGGTCCATGTGCTTTATCATGTAAATCCAAATAAACAATCCCGGATTTGGATACACCAATCGGTGCTTTCATTGTTTTATATACTTGTGAATCTTTCCAATTTTTTCCCAAATCAATATCTTCTACATTTAGGATATTTAACAATTCAAATAGTGTTATATTTTTAGTCAGCGAACTTTCAAGTGATATTTCCTCTGTATAAACAGGCGCAACAAATCTGACTATGTTTTTTGCCTTTTCCAGTGAAATTACCTGATACTCAAACGGGATTACGTCCTTTTTATTTTCACAATTCATTAAAACCGCATTATAATTGTCCTGAATCTGAATTATGTTTCCACATCCTTGTGGTATATCTGACATCTTCTCACCAAAAAATATAAAAGTAACGCCCAGATCCTTTGCTTTATCTACAAATCGAGACACCGGATGACTCATAAACCCATATTCGTCATAAAAAAATACCACAAGATTTTCATTATATGTCTTGTTTTGTTCTCTTAATGTAAGTTCTTTGTACAAATACTCAAATATTATATTTTTACTGTCATCGCCACACACTATATTCCTTGCATTTATTGTATCATTGTATACATTTGGTAGAAATCTAAGCCATTCAATTCTTTTTGCATGTTCGACATTTGCAATAAAAAACAATTTTACATCCGTATAATACTGCCTTGCAATAATATCAATTACTATATTCTTCAAAAATTCAAAACGAAATTGCTCTATTCCCACTATCCCTATTGCGTTGTTTTCTCTTAAATCACAAATAATCGGTGCATTATATAAATACCTGTATTCTTCGCAAATCTGCTCAGGGATATTTTGCAATTCATCTTCTATCTCCAGCTTTTCTTGTTTTTTATAGTTTATTTCTCTCTTAGAGATAAGACTGCCGGTTCCCAATCTTACACACAAAAAATCATTATCCTTTTTTCGCCTTTCGAATAATTCCGGCGAAAAGTCATCCAGCCTTCTTATTTCTTCGTCCTGTGATATGTATAAATCTTCTAATTCTCTGTGTTCATCCTCCCTGATTTGTTGTATTTCTATACGTTTTCTATAAATGTATGCGTTATATTTATTTAACCTTTCTTCAACAAGTTTTTTATACTCTTTATTACTTTCAACGATTCCCATTATCGTCGTAAATATTGCCATAGCACCTGATATCGCAGACATAATAATCATTGCGCCACCGTATGCAGCCATAATGCCTGCTGCTAATAACATTCCCAATGATGGTAAAATTCTCATAAATATATTGTTCTTAGGTTTCTGTGGTTTTGCCGGCGGATCAAGTATCTCTATTTTATCATCGCACACAACAGGCATTATTCTTGTATTTCTACTGAATCTCGGATATTCATTATGGTTAATCTTATCTGTATATCTGATTCCATTTATATACATATCAGGTCTTATTTCTGTGTATATACATTTATTATCACCTATATAGAAATAATAGTCTGATATCGAAAGAAAATCTCCGCATTTTAATGTATCTCCACGTTTTGCTTTATTACCATTAATATATATGCCATATGTTGTTTTAACCACATCTAACACATATAGATTTTCTTGTGTTTCGTTAAGAATTATTTCATCATTCGGAACATACTCTCCGCTTATAACGATGTCACATTCTGACGTTGAACCTATTTTAAGACATGGAATCCCATTTATTTCAATTACTCTTTCATAATTTCTCTTTTCCATGTTAAAATCAATGACAAAATTCATACTAAAAGCGGTATTGTCAGATTCCTGATATTTTATTTCCGCCATATCACCATTTTCCAAATGCTTGGTGATTAGTTTTCTTGCGTCACCTAAACTAAGGTATATATTATCTGAACACATTACTGTCCAATCATTATTGTTTTTTACAAACAACATCTCAATTTGGTCGAAGAACAAATCTTTCCTCAACCTGGCATCACAATCTATACCTGTACCGACTTTTAGCTGGCATACATCCGGTGCAAGTTCAATTTCCTTATATAAATTTTTATTTGAGATTATAATTTTATACCTTTTATCCATAATGTCTTCTCCCAGTTATTCAGTAAAATAAATAACGCTGGCATTCCTTATCCCAAATTCTTTTAGTGTCCGACTTCCCCGCAATAATGCAATTGGGTTTTCAGCTCTAAAATAACAATTTTTTATATCAGAAGTATCTATTCCCAGGTCATACGCTGAATTAAGCGCCAGAACCAGGTCATTTGCAGATATATCTAATGGAATTTCTAAGTCTACTGATAATTTCTTACTTATTACTTTAAATTCAATAATTGCTTTATCATTCATTAACCTTAATCTCCTTAAATGAGCAGATATGCAATCCTTTGAATATCACTCTCACCACTTATATCCTGAATTGTTCTATTGTCATAATTTTCAATATGTCCGACATAATCGCTTATTGTAATTTTATGTGGAGCATCAGAATAAGTCAGTGCATTAAACTTTTCTCTTTCAAAGTCATTGCATACAAAAATGTATTTTTCAGCACTTATTCCATTAATATTAGACACTAATATATTAGTAGCTATAACCGATGATAAATTTTGTTTCACTACAATAAGCACCCTATCAGCAATATCAAATAAACGAGCTTTATCTTCATCAAACGCCACATCTGTGTCTACTATAATATAATTGAAATCTGTACTTTTTTTGGCTGATAATATTATATCTTTGTATATTGAGTACTCAATTCCCAAAGACATTAATGCAGCCTTAAACGCCGGAAGATAACTGAATTGTTCTTTTCTAATTACATGTTTTATGTCTTGGTATATATGCTCATCAGGCTGTGTTAATTTAGCGTATACCTCTGGCGATGAAAGTACTGTATGATCGCTAAATGAATATTGGAATGTCTGAAGCCTGCTAGCATTAATATATAGCACTTTCTTAAAACAACGCGTCATGCATGATGATATTCCCATTGCCAGTGTAGTCTTCCCTGTTCCACCTGATGCAGACGACACAACAATTACCTGTGTTTCCTTCTTAGCATTAATTTCAGTATTTATAACAACCGAACTTTTACCGGTTATTTCATTGAATATTTCATTAACACTGGTATATTTATATATTTTATTGACATCAAGATTATCTGTTTCTCCGTTGTCATAATGTTCCATCATCAAAAAGAGAGCGGATATATCATGACGCTGCAGTTCATTATTATACATATCCTCGGAAACAATAAGGATATCTACCTTTTGTGGCTTCTTAAAAAGCTGTGTAAAATATTCCTTGTCTGTTATAATCTCAATATGTATTTTATTCATAAACTCCGTTACAAATTTCAACAGCAATGGCTTTATATATTCAAAATTTGTATCTGCAATTACAACTTTAGGTTTATCCATTTTATAATCTTCCTTCTACTAATTGAAAGTCACTATTTGCCATTCTTACTATATCTCCAATATTAAGCGGAACACGTATATGTGGTGCAATCCTATTACCATTTATATATGTACCATTTGAACTATCTTCGTCCTCTATACTGCACTGTCCATTTTCTATATAAATCGAACAATGTTTACGACTGATCATATCGTTAAATGTTATTGGAACATCAACAACCTCAGGATTTTTTCCAATAATTGTGCAGGGACCATTTAGAATATATTCTTTATATAATGGTGCATTCATTGTTACCAATTTAAATGTGTCCGGTTGTCCGGAATTTAGCATGCTTACAAGTATACTGTTACCTGTGTTACCTGCAGTCGGAAGATTTACCTCCTTATATTTGTTATACAATGTTTCCATGTTTATCATTCCATTCGATAAATCAATTGTAAAATCCCTAATTATATCATTCTTATCATATAAAACATTATCAATAAGCTTAACTATATTTGAACGAAGTGTACTTTGAAAAGCCTCGTCACTTATAAATGATTTATATGATACTGGCAAATATACAAATCTGATTTTTAACGTCTTTAGATCCACGAATATCTTGTTCC
This sequence comes from uncultured Eubacteriales bacterium, assembly GCA_934541205.1. GTDB lineage: Bacteria > Bacillota > Clostridia > Oscillospirales > RGIG7773 > RGIG7773. The sequence goes on along the minus strand of CAKTDK010000066.1, from coordinate 4,154 downwards.
ACGAAATATCAATATTCTGGCACTGTAAAAAACCATTATTCTGAATATCTATCAGCTCACCAAACATGTTAATGATTATGTCGAGCAGTTTTTCTGAAGAAATTCCATCCAATATTTCTGACAACGGTACATAATCATACGTTGTGTAATACAACATAATTTTGCCATTATATAGTAACTTAATACAATTAATAAAATTTTCTTTGTTTTGATTCAACAACACTTTATAATCTGTACCGGCAAAGTATTCATTGTCATTTATAACATAGCCAAAGTTACTTCCGCATTCGATTTCTTTAATAATTTTTTTGTCTTCCAAAACACTCATAATCAATACACCTTTCTGTCAGTGCTACTCTACTAATTTACCATCCTTTATAGAAAAGACGTTCCAAGTGTTTTCAAGTCCTGACGGTACCTTAAATACTTTAGGTGAGCTTTTCCCTGGCAGATATACTTTAACCGTAGCATCTGAAATACTAATGTTTCCGGTTTCACCATAATCATACACATAATATTGATATTCACCGTTTATATCATGAATAGTTATTGTTTCAGGTCCAAATGATGATGTATCATCAACATCCAATTCAGCTGCATCATGTATTTTATCCCTCCAATGTACATGAATATCATTACCATTTGAATCTGTACCTGTAAGATGGGAATCCAAATCATATGGATACTCACCCCACTCCAGCACGATTCTTATTTCTCCGGCTTTCATCTCTTCTGACATAACAAATTGAGGCATATTACTCTCTCCCCATTTGTCAACTTCGAAATCAATATATTCCGTTACATATCCTTCACAACTTACTTCTGCGGTGTAATTGCCAGGTTCAAGTTCTGCTTCATAATTACCTTTTCTATCAGTTTGCGTTTCTATAACTGCTTCTCCAGAATGTTCACCTATGTTTCTAATTACCACTTGTACACTTGGAATCCCTGCACCAGTGGTTGCACTTACTATTGCCCCTTCTACTGCTCTTGTTTCGATATCTTCCTCATTATTATTACCATATTTAGGTTCAATCTTATTCCATGCATTATTTGCAACATTTCCATCTGAATCGCATGCAATCTGTACAATACATTTTTCAGACTCAAAAACTATTACGTCGCTGTTCGTCTCAGCATTAAATTCTTTTTTCAATCCGCGGACATTAAGTTTGGAAATATTTTCATATGTGATATCATCACCTGATAAAAGTACATTCAAATTAGCAAATTGTATCTCACACGGAATTTTATTTTCATTAGGTTTATTAGTATTTTCATCTATTATTGATGTTTTATCTGCTGTGTTATAATACAAAAATTTTACATCCGAAAGATTTCTATGTATTACTGTACATATTCCATTTGCCATATCTGCTCTGGCTGTTCCATATTTGCGATTATAATCAGCATATGTATACGCAGAAATTTGTCTCAGCAATCCGGTATTTAACATAAGCACCTTTTCATCATCATCATCTTTCTCTCCGTCATTTTTTGTATCTGTACCAAAATACTGATTATAGTAATCCTGAAGTTTCTGCGAACCGGTCTTTTCTATCCCTTCTTCAAGAATTGATTTAGCTTCATCCATCATATTCTTATATATATAAATCTGAGCGAGCATATAATAAGCTTCTTCGTCTGCTTCGCCCGATGATATTGCATCCCTATATGCAGCTATAGCTTCATCCCAGTCTTCACTCTGAACATATTTATTTCCTGTATTCATTATTTTTTTATATTTGGTATACGATGTATTACTTAAATTTACCACTAAAATAATTGTTACTGCCCCAATCAGTGCAATGATAATGCTGACCAATACGATTATTTTTGTTTTTTCATTTTTCATATAGCTGATCTCCTTCATTTATTCTTGCGTTTTTGTATATGAACAATTAATGCGATATAGATCAATGTACTTACAATAATTATTACAATTCCGGCAATAATCAGATTTTTTCCTACCATCATGTGCTCCTTATCCGTATTTTTCAATGATATATTTAATGTTTTGGATATTATCGCTTCCTTCTGACTCTCTTTGTTCTTGTGCTGTATTATTATATAGTTTTATACATTTCAACGCATACCTATATGCGTTAGTACTATCACCCTTGCAATAATATGTAAGAGCCATATTCATCGGCACCCTGTAATCTGTATCATTTTCTATTTTCTTCAACACCGATATACTATTGTTGTATTTTTGCAATGCTCTATAACATATTGACAAATTTAAGCTATCTGCTATGGAATAATATGTGCTATCACATATTTTTTCGTACATCTCCTGGGCTTTCTGATAACATTCTCTGCTTTTTGCATTCGATTCTATCTTTCCTGCCATACTGATATATGCATTGGCTAACTTTCTTGTAATACCTATATTGTTTTGGATTTCTGATGCACGTTTTAAATACTCCAATTGCTTATCATAATTGTTAAGATTATTTGCAGCTTCACTACCAAGAATCAAAATATGTAAACGGTCCTGTGGATTCAAATCACTATTAACCAGATCATCTATCTGACTTATTGCCTCGTCATAATTTTTTGTTTTAACAAGGTACTCCGCATTTACATACTTAATATACCTATCATCCTGTATATATAAATCTATATTGCTAATCCATGCTTCTGCATCCGCAGTTTGCCCATTACGAAGTAACGCAACAATATAATCTCTATAGTATATTGGGAGATCATTTGATACATCACTCTCTGATATTGCAAGGCCATAATAATATACGGCATTGTCATAATCTTCAATTTCAAAATCTGCTTCTCCAATTGTATGCAGTAATTGAGATCTGTTACTGTCTATGTTTAGATTCTTACGATAACTATCGTTATTTAGAATTGATATTCCCAAATCAATAGCCTGCAAATATTCTCCGCTATCATACATATTATAAAATGATATACTGTCAGTATTAAAATGTTCCTTTATATTACCTAAATAGCCTTTAACAATCAAAATAATTGCCAAACACACAATAGCAACATATGAAACTGATGATACTATTGTTGTCATCATTAATTTTCTATATTTACTGCTTTTTTTGTATATAGCGGTTAACCTATTTTTCATACAGGTTATATCAGGATATCTATCGTTCACTGCCGGCATCATGGCCGTTTCTATTATTTCAATCAGCTCACTGCTATAAGGTAATTCCCATGAGGAAAGATATATAAAATTTTCGTATGGCATTGCTGGTTTTTGCCCGGTTACCAGACTGTAAAATGTAGCCCCCAGACTGTACATATCACATCTTCCGTCTAAATTGATGTCCCGGTATTCGAGGCCTCTTGCATATCGCATTGCTTTCTCATATTGCTCCGGAGCGGCATATGGCAGGCTTATTCCTTTAATTTGTGAACTATCATCTCCATCCAAAGAAATATTAAAATCTATAAGGCATACATTACCTTCTGTTGTGATCATTATATTCTCAGGCTTAATATCACTATGAATAATCGGAGGGTTGTGAAAATGTAAATATTCCAAAACATCACAGAGTTGTCTGAGCCATTTTATGATTGTTGATTCATCTACAAAATATCCATTCTTTATATACCAACTTAAATCTGTTCCATCTATATACTCCATTACTGTGTATATTTGTGTTCCTATTTGTATAAAATCATATACTTGTGGAAGATAAGTATGCTTTAGGCCCTTTAGAATATCAACTTCTGCTCGCGCATCAACTTTTCCGACAAAATTATCTTTAATCTTTTTAATCACAACATATTTTTCGAGTCTTGTATGGTATGACAGATAAACCTCGCCGGTTCCACCACTTCCTATCATATTTATTATTTGATAAATACCACCTATGATTGTGCCATTTAGAAGCATTCTGATATCCTCATAATTTGTATTTATTGGCAAACTGCAATATTGCAGCCTGCCAATAAAAAATGTACTTAATTACTTTGTAGTTTTCTTCTTTTTGTTATAAATTATTACAAACGCGATTACTCCAAGCAATACAACAAGTCCAACTATACTTCCAATGAACAATGGCTTATTATTTACAAATTTAATCCATCCATTAGACGTAACAAGGATTCTCACCTCTGCATTTGCCGTATTACCTGCAATGTCTGTAACTGCAAATTTAACCGTCTGCCAGTCGTTA
>CAKTDK010000065.1 GCA_934541205.1 uncultured Eubacteriales bacterium | reverse complement strand
ACATAAGACATTCCGAAATCCTCAAGATGAACTTGGGTAATTTGAGGTGATACTATGTTTTCTCCTTTTACATCCGAATATGAAAAATATTTACAATTTTTTTCAATTGCAATTGTTATTTCTTCAGTTGATGCAAAAAAATTAATAAAAACACATACATCTTCTCTTGAGTAACCTTTGTAACTATGAACTGCGCGACTGTTTTCCTCTTTTAAAATAAAACCTTCATTTTCCAAAAAATCACATGTCTCCATAAATTCTTTCTTAGAGGTTTTATGGATATTTATAACCCTTGAATTATTGTTAATATCCGTATCCCAGTATCCTCTTCTGTTCATAAATGGAAATTTCATTTTATTTTTCCTTTCCGTTAATTATTAATATAAAAGCTAAACTTACGCTTTATGCAAAGATAAATTATTCCGATTTGTTTCATATCAAAAATTTTTTTAATAAAAACATACAAATTAAATTCGTCCTTAGCTAATCAAAGATCAATTTAGCTATGAAATAATTTAGCGTACTTTGAAAATTTAAATTACTGCAACTAAATTTATTATACCATACCCTTCGCTTTTCTACAATTAAAAGAGTATGGTATAAATATTTTTTCAGATAATATTAAAATACCTTTTTATTTAATTCATTCTTTATCGCCGCTTTTGAAAATCACAGTCATCATAATTGCAAAAAATATTGCCGCCGCGATTCCTCCGGCCGTTGCAGTAAGGCCTCCCGTTAAAATACCCAAAAATCCGTCTTTTGCAATTGCCTGTTCCACCCCTGTTGCAAGAGCGTATCCAAATCCCGTAAGAGGAACCGTCGCCCCAGCTCCGGCAAATTTTACAAGAGGCTTATATATTCCTACCGCTGTTAAAATTACTCCGGAAACTACGTAACCTACAAGTATTCTTGCAGGAGTAAGTTTTGTTTTATCTATAAATATTTGTCCGATAGCGCAAAGTATTCCGCCTACCAAAAATGCTTTTAAATATTCCATTTGTTTTTTACTCCTCTCTGTTTAATACAATAAGGTGAGCAATTGAAGGAATGCTCTCTCCTTGCTGAGAACTTGTTGTACTCATAAGCGCTCCTGTCGCCATAAAAAGAACTTTATTATAATCGCCGTTTTCAAGCTTAGGTAAAACATAAGTGCATAGTGTTAAAGCGCTGCAGCCACAGCCAGACGCTCCGCTTTTTATATCTTTATCTTCAAAGCTATAAATCAGACAGCCGCAATCATTATATTTATCTTTTATATCATATCCCTCTTTTTCCATCAAGGTAATCAAAAGCTGTTTTCCCACAAGGCCCAAATCTCCTGTAAAAATATAATCATAATCATCCTGATTTGTATTTGTATCTTTAAAAAAGTTAAGAAGAGTATCCGCCGCTGCAGGCGCCATAGCGGCGCCCATATTATTCATATCGGATATATTGTAATCTGTTATTTTGCCTACGGTACATTGTGAAATACTTACTTTTGATTTTTCTTCGCTTATTAAAACGCATCCGCTTCCCGTAACTGTCCACTGACTGTTTTCTGTTCTTTGGCATCCGTATTCAAGAGGAAATCTAAACTGTCTTTCCGCACTGCAAAAATGAGATGAAGTAATGGCAATACTTCTTTTTGCATATCCGCTTTCAACAGACATAGAGGCAAGTATAGAAGAAAGCGCCATGGTAGAACAGGCTCCGTATAATCCTACGAAAGGAATATCCAAACTTCTTACTCCGTAACTTGAACCTATACACTGATTTAATAAATCTCCCCCAAATACCATATCAATATCAGACGGTGAATATCCTGATTTTTTTATAAGCGCTTTTATGGCAAGCTCCTGCATTTTACTTTCGCTTTTTTCCCAAGTCTGCTGACCAAACTTATTATCTTCGCTTGTCAGGTCAAGAAAATTTCCCAACGGTCCTTCCATTTCTTTTTTTCCGCCGACGCAGGCATATTTATTTATATATACTTTCTTATCCAAAGTAACTGTATGTCCCGATCTTTTTGCCATAAAATATCACCTCATTTAATTAATCCGATTATATAATAAATTATCCCGTATATTACCGACGCAATAGTTCCGTACGCAATTACAGGCCCCGCTATAGTAAATATTTTTGCTCCTACTCCAAGTATCATGCCCTCATCTTTAAACTCCATTGCCGGAGACGTTATGGCGTTTGAAAAACCTGTTATCGGAACAAGGGTTCCTGCGCCCGCATGTTTTGCAATATTATCAAATATTTTTATGCCTGTAAAAAAAGAAGCCAAAAATATCAAAGTTATAGACATAAGAGAACTTGCCCTTACACTGTCAAAGCCTATCATCTCATATAAATTCCATATTAACTGACCGAGAGTGCATATTATTCCGCCTACAATAAAAGCCATTAACATATCTTTTGCTAAATGAGATTTTTTTGATGTTTGATGTACAATTTGAGTATATTCTTTTTTGGAAGTTTTCATTTTTCTCACCTTTAAAAATCTATTTTTCTGTTATATTTTCTTCTTTATAATGTAATATATACATTGACCGGAAAAATATTTTATTATATAATTTATTTGTAAATAAAAATAACAAGGTGAATTTATGATATTAAAAATAAAAAAAGTTTCTGAAAATGCAATCCTTCCACAAAAAGCGCATAAAACAGATGCCGGTTTTGATTTATTTTCCTGCGTTGAAGAATTTTTAAACCCGGGCGAATATAAAAAAATCCCTATAGGAATTGCTATAGAACTTCCTAAAAATACAGAAGCTCAAATAAGACCGAGAAGCGGTCTTGCCGCAAATTACGGCATTACTCTTCTAAATTCTCCCGGAACTATCGACGAAGGGTATACAGGTGAAATATGCGTAATTATGATAAACCATGGAAAAGAACCGTTTCATATTAAAATAGGTTCTAAAATTGCTCAAATGGTAATAAAGCCCACGTATGATGTAGATATTGAATCCGTTTTAGAACTTTCAGATACACAGCGCGGAAAAAATGGTTTTGGTTCGTCCGGATATTAAAAAAATAACCGATTTTTAACCGGTTATTTTTTTATATGAATTAATATACTTTATTTTATATATAATTTAATATATAATATAATTATAATTCTCCACAAAATGTAAGGAGTTTGTTATGGATTATTTTAATTTTGACAATTACTGCAAAGATAATAAAATAAATTTTTACAAAAACGAATCTATGAAAAAACATACCACATTTAAAACAGGCGGAAACGCCGATAGATTTGTATACGCAGAAAATATAAACGATATAAAAAATTTAATAAGTTTTATAAAACAAAATAATATAAAAAGCTTTATTCTCGGAAAAGGCTCCAATGTTATTTTTGATGACAAAGGCTTTGAAGGAGTTATAATTTCCACAGAGAATTTAAAAGGACTTTCTATAAAAGAAAATTATATCACTGCTTTTTCCGGAGAAAGTCTTTGCAAAACCGCTAATTTCGCTCTTGAAAATTCTCTTTCGGGTTTTGAATTCGCTCATGGAATACCGGGAAGCGTCGGCGGCGGAGTATATATGAATGCAGGAGCTTACGGAGAATGCATTTCCGATATTCTTATAAGCACCGATTATATGAATTTTGACGGAAATATTTTTACATTGGAAAACAAAAAACATGAATTTTCTTACAGGCATTCATTTTTCACAAATAAAAATTATATTATAATTTCTTCAAAATTTAAACTTAATTTCAGTGATAAAAATAAAATAAAAGAAAAAATGAACGATTTAAAAAACAGAAGAATGTCAAAACAGCCTCTTGAATTTCCAAGTGCAGGAAGCACTTTTAAAAGACCAGAAGGATATTTTGCCGGAGCATTGATTGAACAAAGCGGTCTTAAAGGTTACAGTATCGGCGGCGCAATGGTTTCGGAAAAACACTGCGGTTTTATAATAAATTATAATAATGCATCAAGCAATGATATACTTTCTCTTATTGAATACGTAAAAAAAACAGTTTATAAAAAATTCGGAGTAACTCTTGAATGTGAAGTAAAATATATAAAATAACGGAGGTAAAATTATATGGAATTTGTTATTATAACAGGTCTTTCCGGAGCGGGAAAAAGCCGCGCTCTTGAAGCTATTGAAGATATCGGATATTTTTGTATAGACAATATGCCTCCGGCGCTTCTTGAAAAATTTGCTGAGCTTTGTCTTCAGTCCCAGGGAAAGCTTTCAAAAGTAGCTCTTGTAATTGATATTCGCGGAGGAGATTTATTTTCAAATCTTGAAAATGAAATACAATCTCTTAAAAAGCATGACTTTATTCATTTAAAAACAATCTTTCTTGACGCTAACGACAGCGCCATAATAAGACGTTATAAAGAAACAAGACGCCGTCATCCCCTTCAGGATAAAATTGACGTTTCAATAGAAAGCGCTTTAAAAAAAGAAAGAGAAATTTTAACCTCCGTAAAAAATATTGCTGATTTTATAATAGATACCTCCATGCTTTCCGCAGCTCAGCTTAAAGAATATATTTCAAAAGCCGTTTCAGATGATAAAAAAGGATTTTCAATGAATTTTGTATCATTTGGTTTTAAATACGGCATTTTGGAAGAAGCAGATATGGTTTTTGACGTAAGATTTCTTCCAAATCCTTTTTATATAGACTCATTAAAACACATGACCGGAAAAAATGATGAAGTTTTTGATTATGTGTTCGGGTTTAAACAAACAAAAATATTTACGGACAAGCTTATCGATTTAATAAATTTTCTTATTCCAAACTTTATGGAAGAAGGAAAATCCAGCGTAATAATAGGCATAGGCTGTACTGGAGGCAAACATCGAAGCGTTGCCATAGCTCGTTATCTTAATGACTATTTTAATAATTCAGGCAAGCTTTCCGCCGCAAGTCACAGAGATATTACAAAGTAGGTGAATTTAAATGGAAGACATTAAAATTTACCGCGGAAAAATAAATAACAAAGTTGTTGTTATAGGAGGCGGAACAGGCCTTTCCACCATGCTCAGAGGTTTAAAAAAGCTTCCTATAGAAATTACCGCAATAGTAGCGGTAAGCGATGACGGAGGCGGATCGGGAGTTTTAAGAAACGATTTAGGAATACTTCCCCCCGGAGATATCAGAAACTGTATTATGGCTTTATCAAATGCCGAGCCTACAATGAGAGAGCTTTTAAACTACAGGTTTTCTGACGGAAATCTTAAAAACCAAAGCTTCGGCAATTTATTTCTTGCCGCTATGAACGGTATATCTTCAAGTTTTTCACAAGCCGTTTTAAAAATGTGCAAAATCCTTTCCGTAAACGGACAAGTTCTGCCTGTTACAGAGGAAGACGTAAACTTAAAAGGAATTTTCAAAGATAAAAGTAGTATAATCGGAGAATCCAAAATATCGGAATATATAAAACTTACAGGAAAAAAACTTGACCACGTGGAATTAGTACCTCAAAATCCTCACGCTTTGAAAGAAGCTATTGAAGAGATAGAAAAAGCTAAAATGATTATTTTAGGACCGGGATCATTATATACTTCCATTATTCCAAATCTTTTGGTAAACGGTATTTCAGAGGCAATACAAAAATCAAAGGCAAAAAAAGTATATATATGCAACGTAATGACTCAGCAAGGAGAAACAGAAGGATATACCCTAGCTGACCATATATGCGCTCTTCACAAACATTCCTCAAAAGATATATTTGAATACTGTCTTATAAACGACAGAAAAGGCGAAGAAATATTTTTAAGCAAATATCGTCTTGAAGGTGCCGAACCCGTTATTATAGACGATTACAAATTTTCAGATTACAATATAAAATTTATTAAAAAAGACTTTTTAAATATAGGCGGAAATTATTTAAGACATGATCCAAAAAAGCTTGCGGATGTTATTTATGAGCTTTTAGAGGAAAACTAACGGAAAGGAAGATTTTATGTCATTTGCAGAAGAAACAAAAAAAGAACTTTGCAAAAGCATTTTACAATCAAATAAATGCTGTAAATTTTCTGCCCTATATGGAATCTTACTGTTTGGAAATAAATTTTCCGCAAATGAAATAAAAATTATTACTGAAAAAGAATTTATAAAAGAAACAGTATATCTTTTATTCAAAGAACTTTTCGATATAGCCCCTGCAGTAAAAGGGAAAATGAGATATGATAATCAAATAACTTATACTATATCTGTAACAGAAAAAGAAGATATATTAAAAATCTCCAATAAATATGACTATCCGAAATCTTATGATTCTTTAAGAATAAATTTTATGCTTCTTCAAAACGAATGCTGCCAAAAAGCTTTTTTAAAAGGATGTTTTATTACGGGAGGAAGTATTACAAATCCTGAAAAACGGTATCATCTTGAATTTGCCACATCGCATTATTTTTTATTTAACGATATGAAAATATTCTTGATGGAAAAAGATATTAACGTTAAAAATGTTATAAGAAAGGGATATTACATTATTTATTTTAAAGAAAGTGAAAGCATTGAAGATATGCTTACCATTATGGACGCCACCTCCTCCCTTTTTAAGATGATGGATATAAAAATAGTAAAAGACATCAGAAACCATACAAATAGGATTACAAATTGTGAAACCGCAAACATTACAAAAACAGTAAACGCTTCTGCAAAACATATAAAAGCCATTGAAAAAATAATATCAGTTTACGGCTCTTTAGCTCATTTAGACGACGATATAAAAAAAGTCGCCGAAATAAGAATGGAAAATCCCGAAAGTACTTTAAGCGAAATAGGAGATATGATTAATCCTCCCATGTCAAAATCAGCGGTAAATCACAGACTAAAAAAAATATTACAAATTTCAGAGGAATTATAACTATGGATTTTTGTCATCTTCATTTGCACAGTGAATACTCGCTTTTAGACGGAGCGTGCAAAATCACAAGACTTATTAAAAAAATAAAAGACCTGAATATGAGCAGCGTGGCGATAACAGATCACGGTGTTATGTACGGCGTACCTTTTTTTTATAAAGAATGTAAAAAAGAAGGAATCAAGCCTATCATAGGCTGCGAAGTTTATGTTGCTCCAAAAAGCAGATTCGACAGAATTCATATGAAAGAAAACTATTATCATCTTGTCCTTCTCGCAAAAAACAATACAGGATATAAAAATCTTATAAAGCTTGTAAGTCTTTCATTTACGGAAGGATTCTATTATAAGCCGCGGGTTGACGATGAACTTCTTTCAAAATACAGTGAAGGACTTATTTGTCTTTCAGCCTGTCTTGGCGGCGAAATACAAAGTCTTCTTGCTAACGGTAATTATGAAGCAGCCGAAAAAAAAGCTTTAAAATATAAGAATATATTTGAAGATTTTTATATTGAACTTCAAAATCATAATATAGATGACCAAAAAAGAATACTTCCTCTTCAGCTGAAAATCGCAAGAGAAAATAATATACCTCTTGTTGCTACAAATGACTGTCATTATATAGAGAAAGAAGAAGATTTGCTTCAGGAAATATTAATGTGTATTTCTACAAACTCTCATATCGGAGATCCGAAAATGGAATTTCAGGCAAAAGAATTTTATGTAAAAAGTGCTGAGAAAATGACTGAAATATTTAAAGAAATTCCCGAAGCTGTTGAAAACACAAAAAAAATTGCAGATATGTGCAATGTGGAGCTTGACTTTTCTACTATGCATCTTCCGAAATTTAAAATTGAAACAGATGAATCTGCTTTTCAAATGCTTGAAAGACTTTGCAGAGAGGGTATTAAAAAACGCTATAAAGAAAATTTATCCCAAAATCATCTGGACAGGCTCAGCTATGAATTATCGGTAATAAATCAAATGGGATTTGTAGACTATTTTCTTATAGTCTGGGATTTTATAAAATATGCAAAAACAAACGATATACCCGTAGGTCCGGGAAGAGGTTCCGGAGCCGGCTCAATAGTAGCATACAGCCTTGAAATAACTGACATCGATCCTATAAAATACGAACTTCTTTTTGAAAGATTTTTAAACCCCGAAAGAATTACTATGCCTGATATTGACGTGGACTTCTGTTATGAAAAACGCCAGCAAGTAATAGACTATGTAAATAGTAAATACGGAAAAGATCACGTTTCTCAAATAATCACTTTTGGTACTATGGCGGCAAAAGGAGCTATAAGAGATGTAGGAAGAGCCATGGATTTGTCCTATTCATATGTAGATTCCGTAGCAAAAACCATTCCTTTCGGGCTCACCATCGAAAAAGCATTGGAACAGTCAAACAAACTGAAAAAAATGTACAATGAGGATCCACAGTGCAAAAAGCTTATTGACCTTGCAAAAAAAGTTGAAGGAATGCCAAGACACGCCTCTACCCACGCCGCCGGAGTAGTAATTACCGAAGAGCCTACTATGGAATATGTACCTCTTGCGACAAGTGATTTATCGGTTGTTACCCAATATACAATGACTGTTTTGGAGGAACTGGGTCTTTTAAAAATGGACTTTTTAGGCCTTAGAAACCTTACAATAATTAAAAACTGTGAAGAGCTTATTCAAAAAAAAGATAAAGACTTTAATATAAAAAACATTGATTACAGTGATAAAAAAACCTACGATATGATTTCCGCAGGAGATACTTTCGGGGTTTTCCAGCTTGAATCAAACGGAATGAGAGCAACTTTAGCAAATTTAAAGCCTGAAAATTTAGAAGATATAATAGCTGTAATTTCCCTCTACCGTCCGGGGCCCGTAGAATCAATTCCAAAATATATAGAGTGCAAAAACGACAATTCAAAAGTAACCTATAAACATCCTTTATTAAAAAGTATTCTTGAAGTAACTTACGGATGTATAGTCTATCAGGAACAAGTAATGCAGGCGGCACAAG
>CAKTDK010000064.1 GCA_934541205.1 uncultured Eubacteriales bacterium | reverse complement strand
ATTCAGTACCGTAATATTTTTTTGCAATTTTATCTAACTTTTTTGCAAAAAATCTGGGATTTGTCAAATAAATACCTGTTTCAAGAATTCTTCTTACACGAGTCTTAAATTTAGGATTTTGAAGCTTTACTCTCTTATATTGTGAAATTGTCCATAAACGCTGATAAAATTCCAATTTTTTAAAGAACTTTTCTCTCAATTTATCATCATCAGGCACATTGTCAAGTATAAAAACATCAACAAAAACGCCGAGTTTCATTTTCTCTTTCTGTGATAATATACTTAACGAAGTCCGCGTATCAACAACCTTCGGCAAAGGAAGTGTATAATTTTTTTCCGTATCCACATATAACAATTTAAACGGCGTTGTTTTATCTTCAGCAATTACTTTTTTAAATTTGTAATAATTTTCTCTTGTCATACAAATATCTATATCATCATCCCATGGAATAAAGCCTTGATGACGTACGCTTCCAAGCAAAGTGCCATACGCTAAATAATACTGTATTTCATTTTTCCTGCAAATATCATCTATGTATGACAGTATTTCCAAACAGCGTTGTTTTATCTCTTCAAGTTCAATCTTTCTCATATTTTTGGCTTGATAACCCATATTATCCGATATAACTTCACTCATAAATTTATATCTCCTTCAATACTTTTTTCCACTCATTTGCCCACTTTTCATAAGAAAATGAACATTTTACAGTTTCATAACCTCTTTCTGACATACTTTCTCTTAAATTTCCGTCGTCTATCAGTCTTTTTACCCCCTGATATAACTGCTCTGTATCATCCGGACTTACCATTAACCCATTATATCCGTCAAGAATAATATTTGTCATTCCTCCCACATTGGTACATACAACAGCGCATTTTGACGCCATTGCTTCAAGAAGAGACAATGAAGTTCCTTCAGAACCTATGGTAGGTACAACAGCAATATGAAATTTACTGTGAAAATCTATACTGTCTTCAGAAGAATATTTTGTAATATTAACTCTCTCACAATTTTTAAACATATCCGACAGATATTTTTCGTCAGGTCCTTCACCGGCAAAAGTAATATAAACATTTTCATAATCTGACAACAATTTTTTTGCAGTTTCGGCAAACAATTTGGTTCCTCTGTATTCCACAAATCTTCGTGCAAACACTATATTGATTTTATCATTATCTTTTAATATCTCTATTTTAGGTATATCCGTAAAATTCATTATCGAAATAAGTTTAACCTTTCTTTCCCAGATTTGTGTTCGAAACCAATTTATAAAATTATTATCAACACATACAACTCTGTCTACATTTGATATTTTTTTTATAATTTTATACGACGTTATACTTTTGCTTATAAAGCTTCTTAAAAGAGTTTCTTTTCTGTTTTTAGGAATATCCCAAAAAATACCGTGCTGAATAGCTATACTGTTTTCAACTTTCATATCAGGTATAAGCGTATCAGCAGCAAAAAGTGTTAAATACTTATCATTTCCTCTGCTGTTTAATGCCGCTTTTAAAAGTTCTTTTGCTTTTTTTTCAGGTTTTCCTTCTACCGATACCCCCACTAACTTGACAGAATTACTTAAATCTATATGAAAAGCTTTATTCGCATACTGAAAAATCCTGGTTTTAAAACCTAATTCATCACATAATTCAGCTAACCTTGAAATATATGTCTGAACTCCTCCGACTTTAGGATTTTTTCCTTCTTCATCATAATAATATGAATATAAAATATCAACAACCGGCATAAATATCATCCTTAACTTTAAAATATCATTTATAATTTGTACGTTCCTGGCAAATTACAAATATTTCTTGTATCCAAAATAATTTTTTCTTTCAGCTTTTGCATATTTTCTTTAATTTCATCGTGTCCCACCAAAATTACTACCAAATCTATATCATTAAGAAACTTATCAAAATCATGGTATTGATTTTCAGTTATATCTTTAGTAATAAACGGATCATAAACCTTTAACGGTTCTGCCAAATGGCGTTTCTGACTTTCAAGTAACTGTAAAGTCGGAGACTCACGACAGTCATCGACATTCTCTTTATAAGTAAGTCCGTACAAGCCTACTCGTTTTATATCTTTTATCCCTTTTTCTTTCATAATTTCATAAATGCGTCCCAATACAAAATCCGGCATACTGTCATTTGTTTTCATAGATTCATCAATTACCTTAGCAAGACTGGGATAGTCTCCTACCAAAAACCAAGGATCAACGGATATACAATGTCCTCCAACTCCGGGACCCGGCTGTAAAATATTAACACGAGGATGCATATTGCAAATTTTAATAATTTCATATACGTCCATATCATCATGACGGCAGATTTTTGCAAGTTCATTAGCAAATGCAATATTAACTGCGCGGAAAGTATTTTCTACTACCTTTGTCATTTCTGCAGTACGAATATCGGTTACCGCAATTTCTCCCTGACAAAAAGACGCATATAGTTCTTTTACTTTTTCACCAATCTGCTTATTATCTGCTCCTACAGTTCGGTTATTGTGCAAAAGTTCATAAATCATATTTCCCGGTATTATACGCTCCGGAGCATGAACAAGATGTATATCTTCACCGATTTTTAAACCGTTTTCTTCAATAACCGGCCTTATATATTTATCAATTGTCCCCGGAGAAACAGTAGATTCTAAAATAATCACAGCTCCGTTGGGGCATACTTTCATAATACTTTTAACTGCTGATATTACATAGCACGCATCAATCTTTTTAGAAAACTTATCATAAGGAGTAGGAACAGACACTATATAAGTATCTGTAATCTGATACTCCGTTGAAAATTTAATTCCTGAGTTTAGTGCGTCGCGAAACAGTTCGTCCAATCCCTCTTCTTTGAAAGTAGTTTTGCCGGAATTCAACGTATTAACTAAATCTTCATTATAATCTGTTCCGATAACTTCCACGCCATGAGATGCTAACATAAGAGAGGTCGGAAGACCTATATATCCGAGTCCAATTACATTTACCATATTTATACCTCTTTTTTTATATTTTTCACGTTATTTTATATAATCAATAAGATTACAATCATTTTGATTCCACATAATTTATTGCATCGATAAATCCGCTTACCATTTTGTCAACAGTTCTGTTTGCTTTATAATGCTCTTTTGCTTTTCTTCCCATCTCAATGTATTTTTCTTTATTTTCCATACTATCAAGAATGATGTTTTCTATCTGATTAAAATCATCCATCAAAATACCGTTAACACCATCATTAATATTAAATATTTCTCCGCCGGTAATAGCATTTTTATGTGTTACAAAAGGAACTCCGTACCCCATAGATTTAAGAACCGACAATCCTGCCTGATCCGGCGAAAAACACAATAAAGCTTCGGAAAAATGCTCAGCAAGAACACCTTCATCATATATGCTGCCAAGTAATTCTATTTTATTTTCCAAAGAATTATCGGTTATCCATTTTTGTATATTTTCATATTCGTCGCCATCGCCAATAATTTTAAGATTATAAATATCAGAATTTTTCTTAAATGCGTTCAAATACCCGTCAAGAAGATAATTTATTTTTTTCTGTTTATATAAAGTTCCTATAAAAATGATACTGTTCTTTTCTTTTTCTTCTATATCTTTTATCAAAACCGTATTATTTGCTACAAACAATTTCTCACGCTCAATTCCCATTTTACTGTATTTATCAACAGGATAAGAACAGTAAAAGACCATTGCATCTGCTTTTTTTAATATATTAAAAATAATCTGGGCTACTTGAGAATCTTGGTCATATCTCATATTATAACTTGCTGAAACTCCAATTCCCCAAAATATCAATTTGTATTTATGAGGCAATTTGTAAAGCAATTTAAAATATATATAAGAAAAATCTGCCATACAAATTACAATATCATATTTTTGAGCCAAGGAATAAATATTTTTTGTATGTATTCTAAAAATCATTTTTCGAGTAGGAATACATATCGTTTTAAAATTTGCATCTTTCGGTTTCTCTCCCGACGAATACAGTACAGTAAGGTCAACATTTTTTGCTAATTCATTAAAAACAGGTACTCTGTAATTCATAATTTTTTCTTGAATTAACAATACTTTTTTAGCCATAAAATATTACTGCCGCCTTTCTGTGAATAGAATTATATATCCAAAACATCTTCATATAAATCTACATACTCCTTAAATTTATTATTCATATCAAAATACTCTGCTCGTTTTAAGCATGCCTCCAAAGAATACGGCTTATTCTCACATATATAAAGAATTTCTTTCTCTAAAGCATCTATATCATTATATTTTACTACACTTCCGCAATTTTTATCAAGTATTTCAGCGCTTCCTCCCGTATTAAATGTAACAACAGGAGTGCCGCAGGCAATAGATTCCATATTTACCGTAGGATAATTTTCCTCTCTTGTCGGATTTACAAACAAATCCGCTGTCGAATAAATTTCTGCAAGTTCTTTTTGATTTTGAGTTTGATGTATTGATATTATATTATCGGGGAGCTGTTTATCAACATTTTCATCTGTTCCCACAAGAACAATCCGGTATTTATCCGAAAGTCTTTTTGAAAGCTCGATAAAAACATCAAGTCCTTTCCTTTTTCCCCATCCAAAAGAAACTCCCAAAAGTATATATTCATCCTGACAATTATATTTTTCTCTGAAATTATTTTTTACAGGCTTAAAAATTGATAAATCAATTCCGTTATTTATAATCTTAACAGGATATTCTTTAAAAAATGATTGTTTTACCAAATCCGAAAGCCATTTTGAAGGAGTGACAACAGTCAAATCTTTTATTCCGGTAAACCATTCCTTCTTTTTTCTGTACATATTCTTTGAATTATCAATACGGCTTTTAGGATAACTGTCAAGCTGAGGACAACCGTAACATCCGTTCTTCCATTTTTCGCATTGAACCACTTCAAAATGAGGACATTGTCCGGTAAATGCCCAGCAATCATGAAAAGTCCATACAACCTTTATATTATTTTTTTTTATATAATTAAAAAGCATTGGAAAACAAATACAGAAGTTATGAAGATTATGAAGATGTATAATATCGGGGTTAAATTTTTTTAAACTGTTAATTAATTGCTGTGTTCCAAAAACAGAAAATTCTCCGTTTCTTCCAAAAAGACTTCCGAGTGCATAATGAACCCCGTTTTCAAAATAAGTTCCGTAATAAAAATGTCCTTCTTGGGCAGGAAAGTTTTTCTTATATTTTACATTGAAAGTATTAGTAGAATAAGTTTGTACCAGATGTCCGTATTGTCTTGCGCATTTTGCAATCTGAAGCATTATTTTTCCTGTACTTCCATATGATATCATATTAATTTCTGCAATTCTCATATCAATCTCCTTTTAAAAAAGCATCAGTTTTATTCTTACTTTTTCTAATAACGGAAATACACAATCCTATAAGCAAAAATAAATATGGCGCGCTTAAATAACTTCCTGATAAAAATAAATTTATTAAGCCGCAACAAATTAAAAGCAGAATTGCCATATTATCAACATTGTTTTTTCTGCTTTTTATCAATGCTTTAATACAAATAAAAAACAAAACGCCGAGAAGTATCGTTCCAATTATTATTCCAAAAGACACCCATAGCTCCACAGCTAAATTATGAGAATAACCGCCTACCAATGTTCTGTCTCCGGCTATTCCGTAGCCTAAAACAGGCTTTTCACTTATTTTTTCAAAAAGTACTTCTATTATTCTGTTTCTTGAACTCGAAACAAAAAAATCTCCTTCAAAAAACTTTGCAAATATACGAATACTAAGCCCCAATTTTAAAGATATATTATAAAGCAATATCAACAACCGGTCAAAAAATAAAAACAATACTCCTCCTGCTGTAATAATTG
Organism: uncultured Eubacteriales bacterium; assembly: GCA_934541205.1. GTDB lineage: Bacteria > Bacillota > Clostridia > Oscillospirales > RGIG7773 > RGIG7773. The sequence goes on along the minus strand of CAKTDK010000064.1, from coordinate 3,062 downwards.
ACGTATATACAAGCATAGGCTTTTTATATTTTTTAAAAAACAACAAATAAAAAATGACAAAAACAGCAAAACAAACAAGAGGTCCACGGCTTCCCAAAGAAAAAATAAATATAACTCCTATAGCAGATGAAATAATATTTATAAAATTTGGTTTATTAAACAATGACAAAATTACGGCGCATACATGAGGCAACAGCTGATAAGATGCCATCATATCACCGGTATAAAGCGATTCAACCTCACTCATAGATTTTTCCAAAGTCACTGAGTAAAGAAGTCTTGCAAATATAGTAAATACAGACAGCCAATATAACAATTTATATATCCTGTTTAAATCGATTGTAGTTCCGATAAAATACATAGGGACAATAAAAAGCAGAAAACCCGGAACAATTTTAAGTAATACATTTTGATTTTCTGGAAATATGAAAAAATTCACAATACATATTAATATTACCGTTAAATAAAATATAAAATCCGATAATTTTATTTTCTTTAAAAATTCCGGAATAGACAAAATAACAAATAAAGATATTAATACAGGAATTAAAAATTCTGCTATATTATTTATAATAGGTATTTTAAGCATAGCGCCTTTAACATAGCTTAAAATAATATCTTTTATCCATATTAAAGCTACTAAAATTTCAAACGGAGAATATATACTTGAACTTTTTTTATTTTTAAGTGATTTTATATAAACCGAAGAGCTTAACGGCATATTCTCAAAATAATTTTTTACTTTCATACATTCTTTCCTTTAACCAAATGTTTTCTACATCAACTTTTCTTTCTTCAGCATATCAATAATAATTTTAGTTTGAGCAACTTCGTTTTTATTCTTTAAAACAAATTCTTTTGCTTTTTGGCTTTTTTCATAAACAATACCATCACTGCATTCACACACTTCTGTTAATTTATCTTTAAGAGATTCTGTGGAGTTATCTTTTACATAAAAAATATAAGGATCATATTCATCCGGTATACCTTCTAATTTATAAGCAATTACCGGCGTTCCGGAAGAAAGGTATTCTAAATTTTTAGAAGGAAAACTGTATTTTGTAAATTCTTCATTTGCCTGTCTTGGGTTTACCAAAACAGCAGCTTTTCTTTGCAAAACAAGAATTTCTTCACGAGAAAGCTGTCCTTTATAAATTATTCTTGAATCTTCTTCAGCCGCTTTTTTTATAATATCTTCACTGTCCCCTATACCGCAGATTATAAGACGGTAATCATTGTCGGGAATTTGTTTAAAAGCCTCTAAAAGATTAAGAATCCCAAACTTTTTATGCAAGGTACCCGTATAAAGTATATTTTTTAGTTTATTATTTTTTTCTTTTTCTTCTGCATTATCAATCTCTGACGCAATTCCTTCAACTACACAAAAAGGCTTGTTAATTTTCATATATTCAGCCATATACTTTGTTAAAAGTACAAAAGCGTCAATACAATTAAGTCTCGAATAAGAATCAGACGATAATTTTTTTTCAAATATCTTTTGTAAAAACCCTTTTTTTGAAGATAAGCTTGACATATCAGGCAAATCAGCTACTACAGCGCAAATTTTTATATCCGGATATTTCTTTTTTATTTTTGCTGCTGCTTTCATAAACGCAGACGAAACAGTATACATAAACAAAAATTTATCATCCTGATTTTTTTTACACCACTTTTTCAAAGCTTTATAAATTTTTACAGGCTGAATAAATTTTCTTAAAAGCTTTATATTGCAAAATCCTACATTTAAGTTGTTTTCAGAATAATCAGTTTGAAAAATTTCTTCTTTTATAAATGCCTTTTTGTAATACTGAGGATAACTTCCTACAGGAAGTATATTTATTAATTCAATTTTATCATTTAAATTTTTACACAATCCATTGTAAATATGCCATTGCAAAGCATTTGCAGCATCCTGCATATTATTTGAAGAAAATCTTGTAACTTCTTTTTGCATAGTATTTGGAATTAAAGTTGAAAGAAAGGCATACTGCATTTTTTAACCTCCTTATTTAAAATAATTCTTTGCGCCTTGTTTCATAATCTTATATACTTTATACCATTTCATTTTATAAGATTTACACCGTCTTAAGGCATCCTGCAAACAAAGAAGTTTCCACCATTTTCTCGAAATTGCTCTGTATAATGCTCCCTGATCTTTTAAATATTTTTCGTCATATCCGCTGTTCCAGGTAGACTCTCTTTCTTCTGTAAGTTCTGCAATATATTCAGGAACCGCATAAATTTTTAATCTGTTATTTAAACATGCCGTCAAAAATAAATTATCTTCTCCGTGACAATATTCTGTTCCTCCACCAAAACATTGATTAAAATAAATACCGTTATTTTTTATACTTTTTAGTTTAAATGCTATTCTGGCAGTTCCGTACCGCAAATAATTAAATCTGTTAACCCTAATATCTTTCGGAATAACATATCTGGAAGGATTTTTTTCTTTTAAATTAAAAATAATAATATCTGCGTCAGGATGACGATGAAATGCTTGTCCAATAATATCGCAGTAATTATCATAATAAATCATGTCGTCATCAGCAATAAGACAAATATCTCCATCTGCTCTCATCAATGCATTATTTCTGTTTAATCCTACTCCCTTTTCATTAAAAGACAGCCATTTTATACTATTATTATTAAATTCAAAATTTTCTATTTCATTTCTTTCGCATTGATTTCCTACAATTGCGTCAGACTTTATATTCATCCTTTCAAGCAGAGAATGATCCGTTTGATTCATAGTTGCAATCAAAACCTGAATTTTCATAATTCATGCCTTCTTTTAACATATTTTACTTTTTTATAAAAGCCAAAAATCAAGTTTCTGAAAGTCAATAAAGCAGAAGAAAAAATATTCTTCTTTTCTGCAAAACGATAAAGTCTGTAATGCCATATTATAAGCTTAAAAAAGCTATGACTGCTGATAGAACCTTTTCTTCTGCGATACATAGCAAGATTTTCATCTAATAAATAGCAATCTGATTTTTTTATGACTTTCAGCCACATAGCATAATCATTATTTTTCTTTATATCTTCTATCTGTATAAGAC
>CAKTDK010000063.1 GCA_934541205.1 uncultured Eubacteriales bacterium | reverse complement strand
AATTCCGCCTACAGATGTTTTTTCCTTAAAAGCACCTTGGATTTTTGCAATCATTTTTTCCGCTGTTTCACTTCTTATTACAGCTATTTGATTTTGCTTTATTCTTTCAAATATTTCTTTATTAACATTTAAATAATCAAATTCTTCATCTCTGATATCCATAATCTGAAGAATATGAGAACCAACATAAATATTTTTTTCTTTTAAAATACATTTTGCCAGCGCTCCTGCAAAAACTAAAGGAGCTGTAAGCCTGCCGGAAAAATGTCCCCCGCCTCTGTAATCATTATATCCGTCATATCTTTTTAAAGCGGCTAAATCAGCATGGGACGGTCTTGGCACTGTTTTAAGCTTTGAATAATCCTTTGATATAACATTTGAATTTTTTATAACTGCACATAACGGAGTACCTGTAGTTTTACCATTAAACACTCCGCTTAATATTTCAGGAACATCATCTTCTTTTCTTGAAGTAGTGATTCCTTTTCCCATTCCCTGACGTCTTTTCATTTCACTTAAAATAAATTCATTGTCTATTTCAATACCAGACGGCAGATTTTCAATTACTATACCTACCGCTTCTCCGTGAGACTCTCCGAAAACACTGTATTTTATCATATTAAAACTCTCCTGTTATAAATTTTCCGCCAAGATTTTTAAAATCACTCCAAAAATCAGGATAAGATTTTTCCACGCATTTACTATTTTTTATTATAACACAATTTCTGCATTTTGTAGAAGCCACAGCGCATGCCATAGCTATTCTATGATCATTAACACTGTCTATAGCTCCTCCTTCCAAGCATCTTTTACCTTTTATATATAAATAGTCTTGGCCTTCTTCTATATCAGCGCCCAAATTTTTTAATGCCTTTGTTATCGCATATAATCTGTCACTTTCCTTTAGCCTTAATCGTTTTGCTCCGTATATTTTCGTATCTCCATCTCTTAAAGAAGCAGCAACGGCAAGAATAGGAACTAAGTCGGGAATTTGTGAAACATCGGTTTTTGCATAACCGGAATTTTTATATTCTTTTATTATATTTACAATTTCTTTATCCCCTTGTACAGATTTATCAAACACATTATTTATATTAATATTATTTCCTAAAAAATTAGCTGTAATAAAAAATGCCGCCTGAGAATAATCGCCTTCCACAATAATATCCGTTTCTTTAAATGTCTGTCCTTTTTTTATATAAAAACTTTTATAATTATTATTTTCAATATTTATTCCAAAATCTTTTAATGCTTTTAAAGTCATATCAATATACGGTCTTGATTCCAAATTTGAAGATATAAATATTTCAATATCTTTATTCATTAATACTCCTGCATAAAGCATCCCGGTAATAAACTGAGAACTTACATCACCCGGTAAAACAAACTTTTTATTTTTAAAGGTCCCATTTATTTTTATATATGTTTTTCCAATCTCATATTGTATATCGTTTTCTTTAAAAATATCAAAATACGGCGTTAATGGACGTTCAAAAAGCCTTTTTTCTCCGGTTAACATAACATTATTTTTTAATACCGTTAATATAGGTATTAAAAATCTTAATGTTGAACCGGATTCATTGCAGTAAACTTCTGAAATACTGTTGTCATCTGAAATTCCTGAAATTTCAACACTATTTCCCACTATTTTATAGTTTGCTCCAAAAGATTTTATACCTTCAAGAGTAGCATATATATCTTTAGAAAAGCTTACATTTCTTAAAAGGCTTTTACCTTTACATAAAGAAGCACCCAAAATATATCTGTGACAATAGCTCTTTGAAGAAGGAATATTTACCTCACCTTTTAATAACGCTGGTTTTATTTTACAATCCATAAAACACCTCATAAATATTTAAAAAAGTCCGCTTTTGATAAATTTATTATATAAGTATCACCAATATTTTTTGGAACTACAATATTAATTTTTTCGCCGTCGGATTTTTTATCTCTCGATAAAATATCTTCAGCTTGAACTTTGTCAAGGGTTGGACAAAAATAATTTATATTAAAATTACTATACAAAGAAATAAGCTTTTCCTTTTCCCCTTTTTTTGTAATTCCCATTTTTTCGCCTATTTCCATTATTTTATACATTCCCATTGCAACAGCTTCTCCGTGCGTATATTTGCTGTAATCACCTAATTTTTCGTAGCAATGCCCAAGCGTATGTCCTAAATTTAAAAGCATTCTCTCTCCCTTGTCAAACTGATCCTTTTCGACAATTTTTCTTTTTATATCACAGGAAGTATAAATAATATATTCAATTATTTCATATAAGCTATCACGATTATGACAGGAATTTATTCTGTCAAATAATTCTTTATCACAAATAACACCATATTTTATTACTTCGCAAAGTCCATCAAAAAATATACGGTCATTTAAAGTTTTTAAAACCTCCGGATCAATAATTACTTTTTTTGGCTGACAAAAAGCTCCTACTAAATTTTTTCCCGCTTTTGTATCAATAGCAGTTTTTCCGCCTACCGAACTGTCGACCTGCGAAAGAAGAGTTGTGGGAATTTGAATATAATCAACCCCCCTTAAAATAGTAGCAGACGCAAAACCTGCTATATCTCCGGTCACACCGCCTCCAAGAGCAATTATTAAATCGCTTCTGGTAATATTTTTACTTAGAAAATCTTCATATATCTCATTTAAAGTAAATATATTTTTGCTTTTTTCTCCGTTTGGAAAAGAAAATATTTCACATTTCAAATTATTTTCCTCAAGATATTTTTTGAAACTTTCGCCGTAAAGTTTATATACAGTATCGTCACAAACTAGAAAAACTCTCTTATTTTTTACATAAGGGGATATTTCATCAATACAATTAAAAAGAATACCTTTATTTATTATTATATCATAACTATCCCTTTGTAAATCTACCCTGATTTTTTTCATAATATTTCTCCGTTAAATTAAAATATTTTTTTCATATATGACGTAAGAGGCTTTATTTCATCAACAAGAGTATCAAAAGCCTTTGGAGTAATAGACTGAGCCCCGTCGCAAAGAGCCTTTGAAGGATTATTATGAACTTCTATAATAAGTCCGTCACATCCCGCGACTACAGCAGATTTAGCCATAGGAGGAACTAAAGACGCTATACCGCATGCATGGCTGGGATCTACAATAACAGGCAAATGAGATTGTTTTTTTAGTATAGGAACAGCAGATAAATCAAGAGTATTTCTTGTAGCTGTTTCAAAAGTTCTTATTCCTCTTTCACACAAAATTACATTTTGATTTCCGCTTGCCATAATATATTCAGCGCTCATCAAAAACTCGTCTATAGTATTTGCAAGACCTCTTTTTAATAATATAGGCTTATTGATTTTTCCAAGCTCTTTAAGCATTTCAAAATTTTGCATATTTCTTGCGCCTACCTGTATTACATCAACATCTTCAAAGCAATCAATATGGTCAATAGACATAAGCTCGGTAACAATCGGAAGTCCCGTTTCTTTCTTTGCTTCAAGAAGAAGCTTTATTCCATCCTCGTGAAGTCCCTGGAACGCATAAGGTGAAGTTCTAGGTTTAAAAGCTCCGCCTCTTAATAATTTAGCGCCTGATTTTTTTACAGCCTGCGCTACTTCAATAATCTGCTGTTCGCTTTCTACGCTGCATGGCCCTGCAATTATTTGAAAGTGTTCACCGCCGATTTTTATGCCATTTATATCAACTACCGTATCATCCTGATGAAATTTTCTGTTTGCCATTTTATATGGTTCCTGAACTCTTCTTACAGCTTCTACAATATCCTTGCTGCAAAGATAATCCTCACTTACTTTTGTTGTATCTCCTACAAGTCCGATAATACTCGAATGTTCACCTACAATGATTTTCGCAGTTACTCCAAAACTTTCAATATCAGCTACCAAATCCTTAACTTGATTTTCTTGAGCTGACTTTTTCAGAATAATAATCATTTTCCTACATCTCCTTAAAATTTATTATAAAAATTGTTGGTATAAAAAAAGTCTGTATCCTCGTTATCCGATGATACAGACTGTTACTATTTATTACTAAATATACAGCAAATTAATCAAGACAACGATTTTTATCCACGATAAATAGACCGGCGCTAAAATAAAAGCCCCAGTTAAAAAAGATATTAAATCGTTTGGATAATATTTTTGTCATGATTAATATACCTTTCAGTTTGTTTTTATTATTTTAACTCTAAAAATATTATATGTCAATATATTTTTTTTGACTGTATAATTTTTTATCAATATCTTCTAAAATTTCAGGAATTTCTTCAAGAACAAAATACAGTTTATGCAAGGCTCTCGTTGAGCATACATATAGCGCTCTTTCATCTTTATTCTTTTTAAAGTTCTTTATATCATATATAATTACCCTATCAAATTCCAAACCTTTTGCCATTTTATACGGTATAATAACTTTGCTTTCTATATTTTGATTATATTCATTTTCTGAAACAATAATATCAAATCCGAACTCTCTTAGCTTATCATATAAAAATTCAGCTTCACTTCTATTATAAGTAATTACAGCTGTTGTATTAAAATTATTATTTTTATTTAATATTTCTTTTAAAGCTTCAAGCTTATTATTTACAGTATAAATTTCAACTTTACCGGAAAATCTTTGTACTGCGTTTTCTATTTCTGAATTTTTTATCACAGCTTTTGAAAATTCAGTAATTTCGCTGCTGCTTCTGTAACTTTTGTTAAGCTTAAAAACGCATGTTTTATCTTTTTCAAACATAGAAACAAAATCTTCATAAGAATAATTATTTTGATATATATCCTGCATTAAATCTCCTGTAACAGTAAGCTTTGCATTTTTAAAAATTTCAAAAAACACTTTATACTGTATATATGAATAGTCCTGAGCTTCATCTATAAAAATATATTTAAAATTATCCAAATTCCAAAAGTCTCCAAGTAAAATTCCTGTATATACGCAGCCTGCAATATCACATTCTTCTAATTTATCAGCTGAACAATTATTTTTAAAATTTTCATTGCAGATTTCACAATATAAATCCAAAGCATTTATTTTTTTATCATCAAATAAATGTTTTATTTTCAATACTTCTTTTATATACAAAAGACGTGATTTAAGTCTAAGTTCGTTTAAATCCTCATGAATAAAAGGTTTGTATTCATCTATTAATATCTGTTCCGCTTTTTTTATAAACTCTTTTTTTCTCTCTTTTATTTTTGATATAATATATATGAAAATTTTATTGATTTTAATATTATATTTATCATTGAGGTTATAAAATCTATCATATAAATCTTTTTTATCAAAAATCTTTTCTTCAAAAAAATGTATATCTTCAAATACAGGTTCCAACATATTTACTTTATTCTCTATATAAAAAGTAAATTCTCTGGAATTTTTTTTACTGAAATATGCATATTCTTCTTTATTTATAAATTTCGTACCTTTAAAAAACAATTTAAAAAAAGCATTAAAATTAACCGTTTTTGGATTTTTTTCAAAAAGAGAAGGCAATACATCTTTAATATAATTGCTGAATATATCATTTGGCGAAAAAATAAGTATATTATGATGATTTAACTGATTTCTTTTTTTAAACAATATATAAGCTATTTTGTGAAGAAGTACAGATGTTTTTCCGCTGCCTGCACAGCCAAGTATCAGAGTATATTTATAATCGTCGTTTCGTATTGCAACATTCTGTTCTTTTCCAATAGTAGATATAATATTTTTCATTTCACCCGTGCAGTTTTCGGTAAGCGCTTCAGAAAGAATATCATCATTTATATTATATTCGCTGTCAAATATATGTACAAAAGCACCGTCTTGAATTTTAAACTGTCTTTTCAGTTTTATATCAACATCATTTATATAACCATTTGCAGTAAAAGATGCTTTTCCAAGACCAAATTCATAATAAAGAGAAGCAATATCACTTCTCCAGTCACTTACATAAACATTATAATCTTCATCAAGCAAAGATGCAGGTCCTATATAAACCTTTTCTCTTTCAGAGTTATCAACAAAATCTATTCTTGCAAAATAAGGAGATCTTTTTAATTTTAAAAGTTTTTCAAATTCCTCAAATTCGCTGTCAAGAGCTTGATTTTTGAACTGTATTTCAGAGGCAGCGTTTATAAGTTCAGAATCAGTACTTCCAATCTCAATAAAATGACTGTATTCATCATACATATTTTTATTTTTTTCTTTTATATCATTTTCCAAATCAGTAATATCTATTTTAATTTCATTAATCTTATTGTCAAGCAGATGGTTTATAAAATCAAGATATTCTTTTTCCTTTTTGTATTCTTCTTCAGTTAACATAAAAACCTCCGCAGCTTATTTAATATATTATATAATATTTATTTCTAAATATCAATAAAAGGTATTCTTTAAAAAGAATACCTTTTATCTTAATCTCTTTCTGAAATATCAATATATTTTTTGTTTTTACATATACATTTATATGCAGGCCGCATAATTTTATTGCTTGTATATAATTCTTCCAGCCTGTGAGCACACCATCCGACAATTCTCGCCATAGCAAATATTGGCGTATAAAGCTCTCTTGGAAGTCCGAGCATTCTATACACAAATCCGGAATACAGATCTACATTTGCACAAATATCAGGTCTTTCGCCTTTTACCTTTTCCATAGCATCGGGAGCAAGTCTTTCAACCGATTCAATAAGATTAAGCTCTTTTTCCATTCCCTTTATTTTGGCAAGTTCTCTTGCTTTTTCTTTTAAAATTACAGCTCTCGGATCCGAAACAGTGTATACAGCATGTCCCATACCATATATAAGTCCGCTTTTGTCTCCTTCTTCTTTATTCAATATTTTAATAAGAAAATTTAAAACTTCTTCATCATCTTCCCAGTTTTCAATTCCTTCTTTCATAAATTCTATCATTTGACATATTTTATTGTTTGCTCCGCCGTGCTTAGGACCTTTTAAAGAACATACTGCTCCTGCAATAGTAGAATATATATCGGTACCTGTAGAAGTAAGAACTCTTGTAGTAAAAGTGGAATTGTTTCCTCCTCCATGATCCATGTGAAGTATTAAACACAAATCAAGAAGTTTTGCTTCCTCATCAGTAAATTTTTTATCACTTCTCATTGTATAAAGAAAATTTTCCGCTGTTGATAAATTTTCCTGAGGAAAATGAAAATATAAACTTTTTTTATCAAAAAATCTCTTTTTAACCTGATATGCGTTTACCGCAATAGTAGGAAATCTTGCAATAAGCTGAATACATTGTCTTAAATTATTTTCCAAATCCGCTCCTTCAGGATTTTCATCATAAGAATAAAGAGCAAGTACGCTTCTTGACAATTTATTCATCAAGTCCTTACTCGGAGCTTTTATAATCATATCTTCAACAAAATATTGAGGAAGTTCTCTGTAAGAACCAAGTAACTTTGAAAACTCTTCCAATTCAGATTTTGTCGGAAGTTTTCCTAAAAGAATTAAAAACGCAACTTCTTCAAAACCAAATCGATTCTCTTTTTCACATGCAGAAAGTATATCTTTTATATTAATTCCTCTGTATGTTAAAATCCCCGGAACAGGAACATATTCGCCGTCATCAATGATATATCCTTTTACATTGCATATATTTGATACTCCCACAAGTACTCCGGAACCGTCAGAATTTCTCAAACCTCTTTTCACTTTATAGTCTACAAACTTTTCCTTTGGAATTTGGTTATATTTATCATATACTTCGCATAGATTATTAATTGAAAAATTGTTTTTTTCGCACGCCATTTTTATCCTCCTCCAATAATTTAGATAATATTATACTTTATATTTTTTACTTTGTCAAGAAAAATGAATATTTTAATTTCAAAAATTTTATTTTAGCAAAACAAACCCTTTATTTTTTAAGGAATATAAAAAAATTTGCAAGATTTTATATTTTATCTTGCATAATATGAAGGAGAAAAACTATGAGAAATTTCTTGTTTTCTTTAATAGCAATACTCATCGCTTTAACTATAATTCCGTTATTCGCCAGCGGATTCGGAAGTGAAACGGAAAAAATTTCTATAAAAAACGATGTACAGTCGGAAAAAAAGTCATTGGAAGTAAATAAACCTATAAATACAGATACCACTTCTGAAAAATCTCCTATTGCAGATAAAACTTTTAAAGTGCTTATGAAAGACAGCGGTGAAATAATAGATATGCCAGTATATGATTATTTATGCGGTGTAGTAGCTGCAGAAATGTCAGCTACAAATAATATTGAAGCATTAAAAGCGCAAGCGGTAGCTGCATATACATATTCTCTTTACAAAATGGAAATGATATTAAAAAATCCAGATATTATTCCCGAACATAAAGGAGCATATGTTTGCACAGACTATACTCACTGCAAAGCATATTTGTCTAAAGAAGATGCAAAAACAAAATGGGGAGAAAAATGGTTTGAAAAATACTATCCAAATATTGAAAAAGCAGTTTCGGAAGTAGAAAACAAAGTAATATTATATAACGGTAAACCAATAAACGCTGTTTTCCACTCTATGTCATCAGGTAAAACAGAAGATGCTAAAGATGTTTGGGGTTCAGAAATTCCTTATTTAAAAGCAGTAAATTCGAGCTTTGACACTAAAGCTCCTCTATATGAAAGCGTAATACTTATAACCTTTGAAGAATTCAGAGAAAAAATGTTTAATAATATTGAAGGGATTACTTTTCCCGATGATGTTAATCAATATATATCTGATATAAAACGGTCCGATTCAGGAAGTATAATATCTATGAAAATCTGCGGAAATGAAATAAAAGGTTCAAAATTTCGTGAAATTTTTTCTTTAAGATCAGCTAATTTTCAAATTGACATAAAAGAAGACGGATTTTTAATAACAGTTCACGGTTACGGTCATGGAGTAGGAATGAGTCAGTACGGCGCAAATGAACTTGCAAAAGAAGGAAAAAATTATATTGAAATTTTAAAATATTATTATAAAGATGTAGAAATTTCAGACTATTCATGGAATTAATATAAAAAACACCTCCTTATATTTTGAATAACAAGTTTTTATATGGTCAAAATATAAAAATAGAACTTCTCAACCGCATTCGCGGAGAAATAAAATTCAACAACTTAGATGAA
>CAKTDK010000062.1 GCA_934541205.1 uncultured Eubacteriales bacterium | reverse complement strand
TCGCTAAGTTTGTTTCAGGAAAAACTAAGGTTGATATTATAGTATCTCCTGTTGTTACTATAATTGCGGGATGTATTGCAGGAAAAATTATCGGAGCGCCGGTAAATGGATTTATGTCATGGTTTGGCGGAGTAATAAACAGCGCTACTGAACTTTCTCCTATACCTATGGGTATAATAGTATCTGTTTTGGTTGGACTTGCTCTTACTGCTCCCATTTCATCGGCTGCTATATGTATAATGCTTGATTTGTCGGGAATTGCGGCCGGAGCCGCTGCTGTAGGATGCTGCTGCCAAATGGTGGGATTTGCTGTTGCAAGCTATAAGGACAACGGCGTCGGAGGACTTATTTCTCAGGGACTTGGAACTTCAATGCTTCAGTTTGGAAATATCATGAGACGTCCCCAGATATGGATAGCTCCAACTCTTGCAAGTGCAATTTTAGGTCCTGTATCAACCGCTGTTTTACATATGACTAATACTGCTTCGGGAGCGGGTATGGGAACTTCGGGACTTGTGGGACAGTTTGGCGCTTATGACGCTATGGGTTCTTCTATGAATCCTGTGCTGTTTGTTGTTGAAATACTTATTATGCATTTTATTCTTCCCGCTGTTTTAACTTTGGTATTCCACTTTATTTTAAGGCATTTTAAAATAGTTAAAGACGGAGACATGAAGCTTGATTTGGCAAAATAAAAATAAATTTTGTATATTTTAGTAAAAAATATGCTTGCATTTACAATTATGTTATGTTATTATAAGTTGTAATAAATATGAACTTAGCAAGGAGGTGCAGTGGATGCCTAATATTAAATCTGCTAAAAAACGTGTAAAAGTTAATCAGACAAAAGCTTTAAATAACCAAATGCAGAAATCAGCTCTTAAAACAGCTGTTAAAAAGTTTGAATTAAGCCTTTCAGGTGATAAGGCTGAGGCTAAGAACTTATATACTGAGGCAGTTAAGAAAGTTGATAAAGCTTGTGCCAACGGTCTTATTCATAAAAATAAAGCTGCTCGCAAAAAATCACAGCTTACAGTTAAATTGAATAATATGGGTGCTTAATTTGTATTAAATAAACCGTATCATAAAGATACGGTTTTATTTTTTCTTTGTGTTGACAAGTTATATGCAGTGTATTAAAATTATTTTATAAAGTGATTTATTATTTTTTAATATAGGGTTAGTTTTTACTAATATAAGGTCGGAGAGATAAAAAATGAATTTAGATGAGTTAAAAATAGGACAATCTGCCGTTGTTACAAAAGTAGGCGGAGAAGGAGCTCTTCGAAGACATCTTCTTGATATGGGAATAACTCCGAAAACCCGTATAACGCTTAGAAAAAAAGCGCCTATGGGAGATCCTATTGAGTTATATTTGCGAGGCTATGAACTTACTATACGTCTTGGGGACGCAAAAAAGATTGAAGTTGATTTTGAAGAAAAGGCGGAGAAATAATGAAGCTTAATTTTGCTCTTATAGGAAATCAAAACTGCGGCAAAACCACTCTTTTTAATCAGCTTACGGGAAGCAATCAGCATGTTGGAAATTTCCCTGGGGTTACCGTTGAAAAAAAAGAGGGAGCCGTAAAAAAACACAGTGACGTTACGGTAGTTGATTTGCCGGGAATATATTCGCTTTCTCCTTACACCTCCGAAGAAGTAGTGACAAGAGATTATCTTTTAAAAAGCAATGTTGACGGAATAATAAATATAGTTGACGCAACAAATATAGAGAGAAATCTTTATCTTACGCTGCAGCTTATGGAACTTGGGCTTCCAATTGTTTTGGCCCTTAATATGATGGACGAAGTGCGTTCCAGCGGAAACTCAATAGATGTAAAAAAACTCGAAGATACTTTGGGAATACCTGTGGTTCCCATATCTGCCAGCAAAAATGAAGGAATTTCGGAACTTGTTCAATGCGTAATAAAAATAGGTGAAGACAAAATAATGCCCAAACATTTGGATTTTTGTCATGGCGCAGTACATAAAGCTATACATTCCATTACTCATATAATAGAAGAAAAAGCTGAAAATTTAAATATATCGGCAAGATTTGCCGCTACAAAGCTTGTCGAAGGTGATAAGCTTATGCAAAATGAGCTTAAGCTTTCGGATATTGACATTGACATTATAGGACATATTGTAGACGATATGGAAAAGACTTTAGATACAGACCGTGAAGCGGCTCTTGCAGACATGAGATATGACTATATTGCAAAAGTATGTTCCTTATGTGTTACAAAGGTTTCTGAAACAAAAGAACAGCAAAGGTCTTTGAAAATAGACAGCATACTTACTCATAAGTATTTTGCCATTCCTATTTTTCTCGGAATAATGTTTATTATATTTGCTCTTACCTTTGGAGTTATAGGAAATTTTCTGAGCAATATATTATCTATGGGTATAGATTTTGTCACTGATGTAACGGATAAAGCTCTTACTGCATTCGGACTTAATGAAACTCTTCATTCTCTTATTATAGACGGAATTTTTACCGGAGTGGGAAGCGTGCTTTCATTTCTTCCCACTATAGTTACGCTGTTTTTCTTTTTGTCAATTCTTGAAGACAGCGGTTATATGGCAAGGGTAGCTTTTGTTATGGACAAGCTTCTTAGAAAAATTGGACTTTCGGGAAAAAGCTTTGTTCCTATGCTTATAGGTTTTGGATGCAGTGTTCCAGCCGTTATGGCTACAAGAACTCTTTCATCTGAACGGGACAGAAAAATGACTATTTTGCTTATTCCGTTTATGTCCTGCAGCGCAAAACTTCCTATATATGCCTTATTTACTTCAGTTTTTTTCAAAAAGTATCAGGCTGTGGTGATGATAATACTTTATGTCACCGGAATAATTATAGGAATTTTGGTAGGACTTTTGTTTAAATCCACTATTTTTAAAGGAAAGCCCGTTCCTTTTGTAATGGAACTTCCTGCTTACAGATTTCCGTCTTTCAAAAGTGTAATGATACACATGTGGGAAAAAGCAAAGGATTTTTTGGTAAAAGCATTTACCATAATTTTTATGGCTTCTATTGTAATATGGATTCTTCAGACTTTTGATTATAAGTTTAATATTGTTTCAGACAGCTCAGATAGTATGCTTGCCATGATAGGAAAGTTTATAGCTCCCATATTTGCTCCGCTTGGTTTCGGAAGCTGGGAGGCTTCAACAGCACTTATAACAGGGCTTACTGCAAAGGAAGCGGTTGTAAGTACTCTTGCGGTTTTGACCGGAACTACAATGACGGATCTCGGAAATGTTATGACAAGCTTGTTTACTCCTCTTTCGGCATTTTCGTTTTTGGTGTTTACGCTTCTTTATATGCCCTGTGTTGCGGCAACTACAGCTATGTCAAGAGAACTGGGCAAAAAAAGAAATGTGTTTTTTGCCATGATTTTTCAAACGGGAGTTGCCTGGATTGCGGCATTTTTAGTGTATAATATAGGAAGAATGGTAATAGGATGAATTTTATAGATGTTGTTGTAATTTTGATATTGTTGGGGCTTGTGGGAATCGCTTTGTTTTTTTATATAAAAAGAAAAGGCAAAGGCTGCTGTGGAAACTGCAGTATGAACTGTAAAGAATGCGGCAAAGGAAATTGCCAAAATAAAGATAAAAACAAAAACTGACGATTTTAAAAGCGTCAGTTTTTTTATATGAACATAAATAAATTTGGCAAAAGGTAATATTTACAATCTTTTAAATTGAATATATAAACGTCAGTTTTTATACATTTTTTCAAGAGAAATATAATCAATCTTTCCCATTTTTGTAACAGGGATTTCTTTTATAAATTCTATTTTATAAGGAACGCTCCATTTTGAAAGTTTTTCTTTGCATAATTTTAAAATTTCTTCCTTTGCTTTTTCTTTATCAATATCAGAAGAAAGTTTTATAAGCGCCATAGGACGTTCCATCTGATAGTCATGCGATGTTCCTATAACGCAGCAGTCCTCTACAAAATCAAGTGTTCGTATTACTTCTTCTATCAAAGAGGGATAAACGGGAATACCGGAAACTTTTAAAATTCTTTTTATTCTTTGTTTAAAAAATAAAAATCCATTATCATCGATATATCCCATATCTCCGGTGTGAAGCCAGATCTGACCGTCGTCATGTTTTTGAAAAGCTTTTTTGTTATCCTCTTCGCTGTTGAGATATCCCATCATTACGGTAGGTCCTTTTATACATATTTCTCCGTCTTTATTTCGTCCTATATTCTCTGTTGTGTTTTCTTTTACAATTTTAATTTCTATATCTTCAAGAGGAATACCGGCGCTGTCATATAAATTCACATCGGAAGGCATCAGCGTACATGCGGTTACTGTTTCGGTAAGTCCGTAGCCCTCTAAAAGGGTAAGCTTTGATCCGTGATTTTTTAAAAAATCATCAAATCTGACTTTTATATCTTTCGGAAGTTTGTCTCCACCGCAAAACGCTCCCACAAGGCATGATAAATCAACGTTTTTCATTGATTTGTTTCTTAAAAGCGCCTCATATAAGGTAGGAACTCCCGCTATGAAAGAAGGTTTATATTTTTTTATTGACGAGGCGAAGACTTTTTTTGAAAATGTGGGAATAAGTACGGAACAGCAACCTCCGGCCATCATGGAATGTATACAGATTCCAAGTCCGAATCCGTGAAACATAGGCAGAATGGCAAGAATTGAAAGGCCCCCGTTTTTTAGTTCTTCTTTATATCTTGAAAGTATTTGGCATGCAAGGGCGTTGAAGTTAAAATTTGAAAGCATTATTCCCTTTGGAAGTCCTGTGGAAGTTCCTCCGCTGAAAAGTATACTGCAAAGGTCATTTGAAGCTTTTTGAATGGGAGTATATGTTTTTTTATAAAGCTCTGAAAAAATAAAATAATTTTTTTGAGGTAAAGGAATTTTCTTTTTTCTCAGAGAAAAATCTACCGCTTTATTATAGGGAAAAGATAATGAGGCGGAGGTTTTTGTGATAATAACTTTTAGATTATCAAAGATATTATGGCGAGGATAAATAAGGTCTAAGGTGATAATTCCTTTTGCTTTTGATTCTTTTAAATAATGCTCAAATTCCATCGTGGAAGACAAAGGATGTATCATAACGCAAACGCAACCGATTTTATTTATTGCATAAAAAGCTATAACCGCTTCGGGAATGTTTGGTAAAGCAACGGCGATAACGTCGTCTTTTTTAAAGCCTAAAGCGATAAGTCCTGAAGCAAAATCGTCGATCTTTTCAATAAGTTCTTTATATAATATTTTTTTATTAAAAAATTTTAAAGCGATACTCTGCGAAAAATTTTCTGAAGTTTTTTTAATTGTTTCATAAATTGAGCAGCCGGGATAATCAAGGATATAATTATTTTTCATAAAATTTACCTTTCATTTAATACTGATATAAAGTTTATCATTTCATAAAATTCAAGTCAACAAAGAAATTCTTTATCAGGAAAAATTTTATTATTCATAAACGGTTGAAATTATATTTGAAATAGTATATAATTAATTTCTGATATTTATTATATTTAGATTATTACAACTTTGTTGTGATATAAAATAAGGTCATACTAGTTGGGACGGTAGCGGTGTCCTGTACTTGCAATCCGCTATAGCAAGGACGAATGCCTTTTTGAGAATTTGTATTGTCTGGCAGATTTCTATATAAAGCGTTGAGAAGCGGGTCTTGCGCAACGGGTTGCCTTGAACCATGTCAGGCGGGGAACCGAGCAGCATTAAGGGGATTTATCCGTGTGCCGCAAGGAAGCCTGCTTTGAGCAGAGTATAGATTAAACGCAGGGGATATAATTTTCGAGATTAGGATGTATGGCCTTATTTTATAGCATTAAAATTTTTTGGAAGGGGACTTATAAAAATGTATCAGGCATTATACAGAAAGTACAGACCACTTATATTTTCAGATGTTTACGGTCAGGACCATATTACCTATACTTTACAGTCCCAGATAGAAAAAGGCAAAACCGCCCATGCTTACTTATTTACAGGCAGCAGGGGAACGGGTAAAACAACTTGCGCAAAAATCCTTTCAAGAGCTGTAAACTGTGAAAATCCTTTGAACGGAAATCCCTGCAACAAATGTAAAAGCTGTCTTGAAATTTTAAAAGGTGGAGTATCGGATGTTTTGGAAATCGACGCCGCAAGCAATAACGGTGTTGACAATATACGCGATATAAGAGATGAAGTTATGTATGCTCCAGCGTCTTTAAAAAAAAGAGTGTATATAATAGACGAAGTGCATATGCTTAGTACAGGGGCTTTTAACGCTTTGCTTAAAACTTTGGAGGAGCCGCCGGAACACGTTGTTTTTATTCTTGCAACAACAGAAGTTCATAAAATTCCCGCAACTATTCTTTCAAGATGTCAAAGATATGACTTTAAACGTATTGGAATTAACGATATTACAACAGCGCTTGAAAAAATCTGCGAAAAGGAAAATATAGAAACCGATAAAGATGGTTTAGAGCTTATTGCAAGACTTGCAGACGGAGGTATGCGGGACGCTTTGTCAATTTTGGATAAATGCTGTACCTTGCAGGAAAAGATAACCTCAAACCTTGTAAAGAAAACGGTGGGAATTTCTGAAAATGATTATATATACGATATTTCTAAAGCCGTTATTGAAAGAGACAGCGAAAAATGCATTGAAGTTTTAAATGAATTATACAGTAATTCTGTTGATTTGAATTTATTTATAAATCAGCTTATGAATCATTACCGTAATTTAATGATGGTAAAAACGGTTACAGTGAAAGATATTTCGGATATCGTAAATGCTTCCCCAGAAGAAATGGAAGAATATGAAAGTTTATCAAAAAGCTATACTTTGCCTCAAATTCTTGCAGTTATAAATATTTTGCAGGAAACTATGGATAAGCTTTATAGAAATATAGATAAAAAAATTCAGGTTGAAATGTGTCTTATAAGACTTTGCAATCCTAAAATGTGGATTGTTGAGGATGAAATTCTTTCAAGGCTTAACAGTCTTGAAAATAAAATATCCTCCGGAAATATAACGGTAAAAGCTGAAGAAAAGCCAAATACCGAAAAAAAAGAGGTTAAAAAGAATTCGGAAAAAAAATCAGAGAAGGAAGAAGTTAAATTTGACGCTCCAAAAGAAGAGCGTCTTACAAAATGGGCGGAAATAGTGAAACAAATAAATGACAGCGGAAATAAACAGCTTTATTCTTTTATTGTAAAAACAAAAGCTATGGCGTCAGGAGACGTATTAAATGTTTATGTATCCGATTCCTTTGCTTTTCAGATACTTTCTCAAAAGAAAATGGTTGAGAAGCTGTCTGGTATTGTTTTTGATGTAACAGGAAAAAATTATACCTGTAAAATTATAAATGAAAATGAAAAAAAGGATATGTCAGACCCTTTTGAAGAGTTTTTAGAAAATTCAAAGGATGATATTATAGAAATAAATTAATCATTAAGGAGAAATTTTTATGAAAGCAAGATTACCAAAAGAATATAATATGAGCCGCGGCGATATGTTAAAACAGGTTCAGTCTATGCAGGAAAATATGGAAAAAACCCGTGAGGAAATAGAAAACACTGAATTTGAAGCAAGCGCCGGAGGAGACGCTATAAAAGCTGTGGTTAACGGTAAAAAAGAAGTTATATCCGTAAAACTTAAAGAAGAGATAGTAGACCCTGACGATATTGAAATGCTTGAGGACCTTATAGTTGCCGCAGTTAATGAGGCCATTAGAAAAGCAGATGAAAAAATGGAGCAGGAAATGGGAAAACTTACCGGCGGAATAAATATACCGGGACTTTTCTGATATGGCTGGATTTGTTGCGCCTTTAGACAGGCTTATACAGGAATTTGACAAACTTCCCGGAATTGCGAGAAAAAATGCTCAAAGACTTGCTTTTCATATTATAAATATGGATGAAAAGCAGGTTGAAAATTTTGCAAACGCAATTATTGAAGCAAAGAAAAAAATTAAAATATGTACTGTTTGCCAGAATATTACGGATACTGAAATTTGCAGTATTTGCAGCGATAAAACAAGAGATAATACTACGGTTTGCGTAGTTGAAGACGCAAAGGACGTATTTGCTTTTGAAAAGCTTAACGAATATAAAGGAACTTATCATGTGCTTCATGGACTTATATCCCCTATGGACAGAAAAGGCCCTGACGATATAAAAATAAAAGAACTTCTTGCAAGAATTTCAAAGGGAGACATAAAAGAAGTAATAATGGCTACAAATCCGACTGTTGAAGGAGAAGCAACTGCTATGTATATTTCCAAGCTTTTAAAGCCTATGGGAATAACCGTTACACGTCTTGCTTACGGAATTCCTGTTGGAGGAGATTTGGAATATGCCGATGAGGTTACTTTGCTTCGCGCTTTAGAAGGAAGAAATAAATTTTAATACAAGGGTGTTGTTATGGAAACTTTTAAATTTAAAGATCCGGAGGACGTTTATATAAATGTATATAAATGGATACCTGAGATAAAGGTTAAGGCTGTACTTCAGATTGTTCATGGTATGGCTGAGCATGCAAAAAGATATGACGCTTTTGCAAAATATTTAAATGAAAGAGGAATAGCCGTATATGCTCATGACCACAGAGGTCACGGCGAATCTATAACAGATAATGATTTTGGCTATTACGGCGAAGGCGGATTTGATTTGGCGGTAGAAAATACATATACTGTGACAAGAATGTTAAAAGAAGATTTTCCGGAAGTTCCGAATTATATTTTAGGCCATTCAATGGGTTCTTTTGTGACTCAGAGATTTATACAAAAACACGGGGACAGCGTTAAAAAATGTATACTTTGCGGAAGCAACGGCCCTGATTTTTGGCTTTCTTTAACCGGAAGAATTGCTGCAAAAACCGTTTCTTTTATTAAAGGTCCTAAGCACTACAGTAAAATATTAAATAAACTTGCTTTTGGAAGCTATAACAATAGAAATGAAAACAGAACAAACAGCGACTGGCTTTCAAGGGATGAAGCTGAGGTAGATAAATTTATAAATGATCCTTTATGCGGAAAACCGGTTACAGCTGATTTTTTCTATGAGCTTTCAAAAGCTATACATGATAATTTTGATAAAGACGAGCTTTTGCGGATTCCTAAAAGACTGCCGATTTTTCTTATTGCAGGAGATATGGACCCTGTAGGAAAATACGGCAAGGGAGTTGAAAAGCTTTATGATGTGTATAAAAATATTGAAATCCGTGATGTACAAATTAAAATTTATAAGGGCGCAAGACATGAGCTTTTAAATGAAATAAATAAAGACGAAGTAATGCAGGATATATATGAGTTTTTGGATAAATAATCAGCGATTGTTGTCAGATAAATGTTTGATGTTTATTGGCAAAGTAAATGTTTGATGTTTATTGGCAAAGTAAATGTTTGATGTTTATTGGCAAAGTAAATGTTTGATGTTTATTGGCAAA
>CAKTDK010000061.1 GCA_934541205.1 uncultured Eubacteriales bacterium | reverse complement strand
GCTGTAAAGACTTAAATATTTCATTTAAAACAGGTAAAATAGTAACGGGAGATCAGTTTATAAGCGATAATAAAATCAAAGAACAGCTTATAAATAAGCATCATCCTTTGTGCGTTGATATGGAAAGCACAGCAATAGCTCATGTTTGTAGTCTCAATGATATGCCATGCATTATTTTAAGAAGTATTTCCGATGAGGCTGATGATGAGGGAGAAATGAATTATGATTTGTTTGAGAAAAAGGCGGCTGAAATAAGCTGTAAGATTGTTCTTGAAATGATAAGATAATTCTTTAATTTTATAAAATGACAATATGTAAAATAATCATTTAATTATTTGTTATGGGCAGAAGGAGAAATATTATGAAATTTTTAATTGACCATGATTTTCATATTCATTCTCATTTGTCAGTTTGTTCAAACGACGCTGAACAAACAACTTTAAACATTTTAAAATATGCTGTTGAAAATGATTTTAAAAAAATTATTTTAACTGATCATTTTTGGGATGAAAATATTTTAAATAAAAACAGTTTTTATGATATTCAAAATTATTCACATGTATCTTCAGCATTGCCTTTGCCTCAGACAGATGGTATTGAATTT
This sequence comes from uncultured Eubacteriales bacterium, assembly GCA_934541205.1. Lineage (GTDB taxonomy): Bacteria > Bacillota > Clostridia > Oscillospirales > RGIG7773 > RGIG7773. The sequence continues at coordinate 8,907 of CAKTDK010000061.1, read as the reverse complement.
TTATTTGGCTGTGAAACGGATATGGATATAGAAGGAAATATAGGTATCAGTGAAAAATATATTGATAAATTTGATTTTATTATAGTACCCACTACGCATATGCATATGTATCCGCCGAAAGAACCGGGCGCTGCTGCGCGAGCAAAGTTTTGGATGGAAAGATATTATAAATTACTTAACAGTAATTTGCCTTTTAAAAAAGTAGGTGTGGCGCATATTACTTGTACTGCTATTGATGTTTCGGATTGGGAAGCACATTTGAACGTAATAGATTTGATTTCGGATAAAGATTTTGAGGATATATTTAAAGAAACAGCTAATAAGGGTATAGGAGTAGAACTGAACTTTCCTGCTTTGAAATACGAAAAAAAGGATTTGGAGAGAGTATTTCGCCCCTATAGAATTGCAAAACAGTGCGGCTGTAAATTTTATTTGGGAAGTGATGCGCATCATTTGCGGGATTTCGATGTGAAAGAAAAGTTCGAATTTATAATTAATACTCTTAATCTTGAAGAAACAGATAAATTTTGTTTAAAATAAGGAAAAATTATTATTTTAGTAAAATTTATCCGAAACATTATATTTTTTAAAGATTCTAACTTGGTTTTTAGAATTTTTTATTAATCAAAAACCTCTTTGGATACATGGCATCCAAAGAGGTTTTGTTTTTAAAGATTTATTTTCCGTTCCATAAAATTGAAAAATATCCCTGATGATTTTTTCCTGTAACTTCAACGGTAAATTTACCCGGATTAGAAATTGTTTCAGTAAATTTTGAAGTTTTGATATCTGTTTTCTGATAGCAGATATTTCCTTTATCATCTTTTATTTTTATATCGAGAGAGCCTTTCATAGCTCCGGTTTCAAAAGAAAACGCGATATTTTCTCCTGTTACTTCTGAAACGGTAATGGATTTAGTTTCGTTTAAATCTTCATAGTACATGCTCCAGTGGTTATCTACATAATATGACTCGGTTTTGTCGTCTTTTTTATTAAGGTCGTTTTGTTTACATCCGGAAAAACAGCCGAGTATACAAATTAAAGTTAATAAATATAATAAAAATTTTTTCATAAAAACCTCCGAGATACCGTATAAAGAAATACGGCACAGTTTTTACCATGCCGCAGTATTTTATCTATTATTCTTCAAAGCCTGATTGAACAAGTGATACAAGACTGTTTACTGCAATTTCTTCATCAGCTCCGTCTGCAATGATAGTAATTGAAGAGTCTTTTGTAATTCCAAGAGACAAAACACCCAAAAGGCTTTTTGCGTTAACTCTTCTTTCTTCCTTTTCAACCCAAATAGAAGATTTAAATTCGTTTGCTTTCTGAATAAAAAATGTAGCGGGTCTTGCATGTAATCCAACTTGATTAGTTATAGTAACGTCTTTTGAGTACATATAATCGCTCCTTTTATACACAAAATTTTAACCATTCTCTATAAAATAGAGTACTTTATTTTTCTTGTATAGTCAACGGTGTTTTTTAACATATTTTTGATATATAAAAATTAATTTTTAGCTTTTATGTCAATAACCGTACTGATGAAAGAAGTATATCTTGTATATATTTTTTTCTCCGAATTTGGCTGAATGTCATAGCCCTTATTTATAACAAGACCTTTGGTTTCGTCTTTATAACCATTATGGGATACTGTAATCAAAATATCATATTTATACGGAGACTGGTATGATACCGCTTTTCCGTCAGAGGTTTCGGTTATTATTTTTGCCGGTGAAGTATCAATTTTCTCTATTTTTCCTATATAAGAGTTGTTGTCTGCGCTGTAGACTTTATCGTTTAACGAAAGAGATTCTACAATAGATTTTTTTGCACCTGTAACTTTGTATGTTGCAGTATATTCGGTTTTTTCCACAAATAAGTGATTTTTGTTTACTCCGATTTTTAAAAAAGCAAATACTGCCAAAAGAATAATACAAAGTATAAAAGCAAGGTCTAGCACGCTTATTTTACCAAAAAGCTTGCCGTTTTCATCTATTTTTTTCATATTATTGCTCCTCCTTTGTAGATTCTGAAGGATAAATAAAATCAACGGTTCCGAAAGCGTTAAAATTTTTGCTTACAAGATTTATTTGAGTATTTGAGCTAAGTCCTGTATCATTATAGTAATATCTGTCTTCTCTGTTTGTAAAATTGCCTTTTATAATAAGTTCTATTGTTTGTTTTTCCGGATATTTCTGCATTTGTGCAGTACCGGTTTTTTCATTATAAATAGCGTCTTCATATTCTTTTGTAGTAAAAGATATTATTTCACCCATTTCGTAGTTATCTGTCTGATTATAAACTTTGTCTCCTACAGAAATGTTTTTATCAAGACCGTAGGGCTGTTTTTCAAGAAGCACTCTATAAGTAACCTGCGCAGTATCGCCGGAAGCTTTAGGCATAAACAAAAAATATACGGCAAATATTATTGCTGCAATTAAAGCCAGTACAATAATTATATCAAACAAAGACAATTTTCCGAATAGTCTGTATTTTTTATCAATAACTTTCATGTTTTTTATCCTCCGTTATTTTTTTCTGATTTTTCAGAAGATTTAAATAGTTCAAAAGCAGTGCTGCCAAGAGCAATAAAAATCCAGAATATCATAAATACCCTGTAATTATACCAAGTGTAATCAAATATACTTTGGATTAAAAAACCAAATAGAGCCGCTATAAAAACGCTCATAAAAATTTTATTTTTAAAATTATATGAACTTCTTACGGTTGAAATTCCGTTTCTTATATAACAAAACAGCATAGCTAAAAATATAATAAAAGCAAATATGCCCATGTCGGTTATTATTTGTAAAAACAAGCTATGGGAATGCTGTGCAATTACGCCTTCAAAAGCATACCGGGGATTGACAAGTTCATAAGCCTGCGTTCCGGGACCTATTCCCGTAAAAGCAAAATCTTCAAGCATTTTTAAAGTTCCGTGCCATATTTTTACCCTGTACGAAGTGGAGGAATCAGCTAAGTTTGTAATACTTAAAAGCCTGTTTGTAATACTTGACGGCAGTAAAAATATACATGGAACGGCGGCAAAAACAGCGACTCCTATGAGTTTTGTGTCAAAAAGCCATATAATCATAAAAATACAAAGGGCAAGACCAAGATAACAGCCTCTTGAATAAGTCAGAAATACATCTGCTATTAAAATGCATAGTATTAAAAAACAAGAAGTTTTACCGATTTTTTTATTTATTAAAAATGCAAGGCCTGCTACTACTGGGATAGCCAAAAGTAAGTATTCACCGTAAACGTTGGGGTTTTCAAATGTTGAATAAACCCTGAATTTTAAATCTTCAAAAAGAGAGGTGTCTACCCATGAGGTATTAAGTTGTCCGTAAAAATATTGAAAAATACCGTAAATACCCGTTATCAACGCTGCAGCGGAAAAGGAAGTCAGAATAGCTATTAAATCACGTTTATTTTCAATGCACCGTCTTATTATAAAAAAGCTCATTATCATTACAAGCCATACAGCAGCAATCTGAATGCTTGCAACAGGGGTGACGGAAAGTATTGAGCTTATAAAAATAAACAGCATAAACATTATTGCAAAAAATTCTACAAAATTTATATTTTTTTCTTGTATTTTCCCCAAAGCTCTTGCGAAAATAAAGTTTATAAAAAACACAAATATTATAGCCACGTTTACAAGAGTAGGAAGAAGAGGTACCGAAAACATAAATATACATCCGAAAACAATAGGTTTTACGGAAAATACCATAAAGGCTCCTATAAAAGCGGTTAAAGCAATTACTCCGTACAATATTGAAAAATATGAAAGTCCTCCGCAAATAATACCTGCCAAAATGCAAACAATATGAGCTTTTTTTTCGGATACGGGGATTTCTTCAAAATTAGATACGTCAAGCCCTATAAGCTTAAATATCATATTTGGAAAAAATGAAGCTGAAACCGCATTTTTTATTTTTATATTTTTCAGGAATATAAAGCTTATAAAAAATAATAAAATCATAAATATTCCAATATAAAAATTTTTTGAGAAAAAAGAGAATAAAGCGGTTATTAAAGCAAAAGGCGCGGCAATGCATGTAATACAGCTTAGAGGAGAGCTTAAAAGTATATTAAAGCTTTTTGAAACTGCATTTACAATAAAACTTTTTCTTAAAACCCTGTAAAAAACTTCAAGTATATTTGAAAAAAATGTTCTGATTTTTTGAAATACAGAGTTTTTGGATAATGCTTTGTCAACAGTTCCCCTGTTAAACATATTAAAAATAAAACTTCCGGAAGCAAGGTTTGAAAAAAAGTTATATACGGCAATTATTATTCTGCCTATAAAACTGTTATATAAAATTTTGTGGCAGAAAGAACAAAAATGTCTGTATTTATTTTCCATATTTATTCCGCTTTCTTTTTATTTTTTATTATAGAAAAAAGCTCTTTTATTTCCTGTGATTTTAATAAAATCATTAAAACAAGATATATTATAATTGAAATTATTCCACAAATTAAAAGATTTATAAAGGTTCCGATAAAATTATCGGGCAATAAGATATTAAGTCCGTGATTTATAACAAAACAAATTGCCGAAGATACTAAAGCCGATAAAAAGGTTTTAAAAATTGTGGTAAATATATCTTTTGAATACATTGTTTTTACTTTTTTAGATGCCATAATATAAAGAAACACAGCCATAACGATTGAAGAAACAGCAGTGGAAAGAGATATTCCGTAAATTCCTATTGTATTATAAAGTATAAATACGAGAGAAAGGTTTATAAATATTCCTATTATAGCGCTGAACATGGGTATTTTTGAGTTTTGCATTGAATAGAAAAATTTATTTAAAATTTCCTGCCATGAAAAAGCCAGCATTCCTATTGCATAGAGAGACATTATCATTGCCGTAAGCTTTCCGTCCTCTGCGGAAAAAGCTCCTCTTACATAAAAAAGCTTTACGATATCTTTTGAAAGCACTATAAATATAAACATTATAGGCATTATAATAGTAGTAACGCTTTTTAAAAGCTTTTTTCCTATATTTCCGCCTTCTTCAAAATTTCCGTTTGCAAAAGTACGGGACATTTGAGGAAAATAAAGGTTTGTCATAGCAAAAGAGAAAATGCTTGAAACCATAAGATAAAGGTTATATGCCGGGTCAAGAACAGAAACTCCGCCTTTTCCTGTTTGTATTCTTGATGCAAAATTAGTTCCGATAATGTTATTTATGGGCTGTACCCATGAAGAAACAAGAATAGGAACAGCCATTTTAAAGCTTTTTTTCATTCCTTCATCTTTAAGGTCGAGAACGGGACGGTATTTATATTTGTTTTTTATTATCCAGGGAACAAGAATAAGAAATTGAAGCACCCAGCCTATAAGAAGTGCGGCGGAAAGCCCTTTTATTCCGAATATTTTGTTAAATCCGATAAAATAAATAATTATGGCAAGATTGGAAACCACGCTTACCAATGCCGGGACCACAAAGTTCCCGTAGCTTTGAAGATATCCGATAAAAACAAAACAAAGCCCGGCAAATAACGTTATAGGCATAACTATTCTTAAAAGAGAAATTGTAAGTTCTAATTTTTCGCCTTCAAACCCTGAGGCAATAAAGCTTATAAATATTTTGGGAAAAATCATTCCCAATGCGGCTATGATAGTTGATACAAGGCCTACAAAAGTAGCAAAGTTAGAAACATACCTATCAGTATCAGCTCTTTTTTTTGCAATATATTCGTTTAAAACGGGAACAAAGGCGGAAGCTATGGCAGTTCCAAGGGTAATGTCATACAAAGTAAGAGGAATTTTTGACGCAGCATAAAAAGCGTCGGCCGCTATGCTTGTTCCGTAAAGGGCGGTAATGAAACTGTTTCTGACAAGAGCCAGTATTTTTGAAAAAATAATAGAAAGCAATATGACAGAATAAGTTTTTATCTGCTTTTTTTCATCCATTAATTTAATATCTTCCCTTCCCAAATGAACATAGAAATTATACTTTTATGTAATGTTATTTTAGATTATATTATTTTTCCATAAAAAAGTAAAGTAAAAACATTAATCAATATTTCTTTTCTTTTTTTTTAATATGTGGTAAAATAATAAATCAATAATATATTTTTGTATAAATATTTATAAATTTTGTATATTTGATTATTTTGTTAAAAGGATGAAAAACAATGCCTAACAAAACTTTAAGCGATAAAAACGATATAAAAATACTTATACTGTATATGATAAATAATGTTCCGGCTAAAATGACGGAAAAGGTTTTAACAGATATACTAATAAGCAGCAGCTTTGTGGATTATTTTACATTTACGGAAGTTATAGAAGAAATGCTTATAGCAGGGCTTATAGATAAGGTTAAAGAAGACGGAGAAAATGTCTTTAAAATGGCAAGGCTTGGTTATGAAAGCCTTTCTCAGCTTGAAAGGCGGCTCCCTCTTTTTGTAAGGGAAAAATCTATGGCTGCCGCTATGAAGGTTTTATCTAATTTCAGAAGGCAGGAAGAAATAGAATATTCTATAGAAGAAATAAAAAACGGATGTATTGTAAATTGTTCCATTGTAGATATGGGAGATAAGATATGCACTGTTTCGATGTATGTTCCAAACAAAGTATCAGGCGAGCTTGTTGTTAAAAATTTTGATAAGAACAGAACAGAAGTGTATAAGACATTAATAGATATGCTTTGTAAAAAAGAAGAGGATGAAGACTAATGTTAAACAATACGGATTATAAAGTTATTGTATCAGAGGGAATAAATAATTTTAATGACGCAGTATTTATAAGAACAGAAGTTTTTGTAAAAGAACAGGGATTTAAAGATGAATTTGATGAAATTGATAAAACCGCCGTTCATATTGTTATATACGATAATGATAAACCTGTTGCAACAGCCAGAGCATATACTGAAAACGGCGCTGAATATCATGCAGGAAGAGTAGCGGTTATGAAAGAGTACAGAAAAAACGGCATAGGAAGAATACTTATGAACTGTGTTGAAAATGAAATAAAAAAACGCGGCGGAAAAGAAATTGTTATATCTGCTCAGCTTCGCGCCTTCGATTTTTATAAAAAGCTTGGCTATAAACCTTACGGACAAGAATATTTGGATGAATATTGTCCTCATATTTCTATGAAAAAGATTTTGGAGTAAAGGAGATTTTATGGGATTTTTAATATCTGTTAAAAATTATTTGGAAGATGTAAATATTGTTTCTATTTTAATCAGAATGATTCTTGCCATAATTTGCGGGGGTGTAATAGGCCTTGAAAGAGAAGATAAAAATCGTCCGGCCGGCCTTCGTACACATGTTCTTGTGTGTATAGGAGCGGCAGTTGTAATGCTTACTGCACAAAATATGTATAATAGATTTGATGAATTTGATATTTCAAGAATGGGAGCTCAGGTTGTTTCGGGTATAGGTTTTCTCGGGGCGGGAACTATAATAATAAGCAGAGGTCACGTAAGAGGACTTACAACTGCAGCGGGACTTTGGGCGGTTGCCTGTGTAGGACTTGCTATAGGTATAGGTTTTTACAGCGGGGCAATTATAGGGACTTTGTTTATTTTTCTTTCTATGGTGTTTTTAAGAAGATTTTCTCATAAATTTCAAGATGCTTCAAAAAACATGGATATTTATGTTGAAATTGATAAAACCAAAAGCATTAATGATATTATGAATATACTTGATTCAAGAAATATAAGCGTTACTCATGTGCAGTACTGTGAAAAACCTCATTATAATGAAGCTGCAAAAGGGTTTTTGTTTTCTCTTAATATGAGTAAACGTCAAAGTCATAACGAGCTTATTTATGAAATTGAAAAAATGAACGGTGTATATTACATCGAACAGGTTTAAAAAAGGATGTGATTTTTATGGCTACTCCACACATAAATGCAGAAAAAGGAGATTTTGCAAAAACTGTATTGATGCCGGGAGATCCGCTCCGTGCAAAATATATTGCAGAGACATATCTGGAGAATCCAAGACAAGTGAATGCTGTCAGAAACATGTTCGGATATACAGGAACCTATAAAGGAAAGGAAATTTCTGTTATGGGAGGCGGTATGGGGATGCCGTCTATAGGAATCTATTCTTACGAACTGTTCAATTTTTATGATGTAGACCAGGTCATCCGTATCGGTTCTGCCGGAGCTTTTCAGGACAACATCAAACTGATGGATGTGGTGATCGGTATGGGTGCCTGCACAGATTCCAATTATGCGTATCAGTATGGCCTGCCGGGAACTTTTGCACCGATCGCAGATTTCGAACTTTTGAACAGAGCGGTAGAGACTGCGAAACGTCAGGGCACGAATGTGGTTGTAGGTAATGTTCTGTCTTCCGATGTATTCTACAATGCCATGAGCAATGTAAACGACCTGTGGCGCGATATGGGCGTGCTGGCAGTGGAGATGGAAGCAGCGGCATTATATATGAATGCTGCCAAAGCAGGAAAGAAAGCACTCTGCATGCTGACAATTTCAGATCATCTGTATACAGGAGAATCTTTAAGCGCCGAGGACCGTCAGCTTGGATTCGGCAAAATGATGGAAATTGCACTGGAACTGGCATAATAAATAATAAGAGTTACTGTGAACGGAGTGAACAGCAACTAACAAGAATGGAGAATAATAAAAACATGGATGTAAAAGAAATTTTAAAACACGTAGATCATACTTTACTGACACAGACTGCTACATGGGAAGAGATCAAACAGATCTGTGATGACGCGATCAAATATGGAACAGCATCCGTCTGCATTCCGCCTGCATATGTAAAACAGGTCAAAGAATATGTGCAGGACAAAATGGCAGTCTGCACTGTTATCGGCTTCCCGAACGGATACATGACTACAGCAGCAAAAGAATTCGAGACAAAAGATGCGCTGGCAAATGGTGCAGATGAGATCGAT
>CAKTDK010000060.1 GCA_934541205.1 uncultured Eubacteriales bacterium | reverse complement strand
ATAATATGCGCAGGAGTTATTCCGCCAAATCCGGCTGAAATTTTAGCAAGCGAGAAAGTTTCCAATATTTTCTCTGAACTTGAAAAAGAATATGATTACATTTTTATAGATTCTCCTCCTATAAACGTTGTTTCTGATATCCTTCCGATAAGCAATAAATGCGACGGAGTAATTTTAGTAGTTAAACATAATGATTCACGCCTTCCGGAAATCTCAAAAGCTGTTAAATCCCTTGAGTTTGCAAAAGCTAATATAATTGGTTTTATTATAAACGAATCGGAAGCAGAATCTGCCGACAAAAAAGGTAAGTATAAATATGCTTATTCTTATAATTACAAATAATGGTTGATTTGCATACACATATACTTTTCGGTATGGATGACGGAGCAGCTGACGTATCGGAAAGCAGAAAACTTATTGAATTACAGAAAAAAAACGGAATTAAAAAAATTGCTCTGACTTCTCATTTTTATTCCTATAAAGAATCTGCAGAAGAATTTTTAAAAAGACGTGAAGAAAAATTTATTTTATTTTCCGAAATTTTTAAAAATCTTTCCATTGAATTTAAAACTGCAAGTGAAGTATATATTTCCTCTAATCTTTTAAATATTGAGGATTTATCATCTTTATGCTATAAAGACACAAACTATATGCTTCTTGAACTACCTTTTACCGGACCTTTTAAAGAAAAACTTTTCAATACAGTAGAAAAACTCATTTTTAACAAAAATATCATTCCGGTAATTGCCCACGCAGAAAGATACGAAGCTATACAAAACGATTTATCTATTCTTGATAAATTCAATGAAATGGGCTGCGTTATTCAAATGAATGCTTCTGCAATTATTGAAAAATCTTCAAGAAGATTTTCATTAAGGCTTATCGAAAATAATAAAATTCATGTAATTGCTTCTGACTGCCACAACCTCAGAAACAGACAGCCTAATACTTTAGAAGCATTTAAAATTATTGAAAAAAAGCTGGGTAGTATTTATTGTAAAACTTTAAATGAAAATGCCCATAAAATTTTTAACGGTGAAAAATTACACAATGCCGATGAAGAATCAATGATTATATTTTAAAAAACACCTGACTGAAAACAGTCAGGTGTTTTTTATACATTTTCAACAGTTACGGAATTTGTACTAGGAGTTTGAATAACATCTTCTTTCATAATATCAGATATGCTTAAAGCGGTTATTAAAAATACCGCAGCTATCACAAGAGTAATAATACCTCTTGATATATTATTTTTTCCGGTTCTTTTTATAACCGTGTCTGTAAAATTATCTGTAAGTTTAAAATCTTTATTAATACTTTCTTTTATTGATTTTCTGTATTTATCCGAAAAAATACTGTACTCGCTGCATTTATCACAATTTAACAAATGTTCATTTAAATCATTTATTTCTTTCTCAGAAATATTACCGTTTTCTTTTTTCAAAATTAAAATTTCGGCATCTTCACACTTCACAATATCACTCCTTTAAATCATATTTTTGACTTAAGATTGTATATCATATTCTCTCTTGCTTTTGAAACTCTATAATAAAATTCCTTTTCATCAATTTCAAGAATTGACATTATTTCTTTTTCTGTCAATAATGCAACGTCAAAAAGCGCGGTAATTTCTCTGAAAATATAACCCATTTTATCCGAAGCATTTAAAATATATGAATAAAATTCTTCTTTATTCATATATATGTTGTCAATTTTTTTATTTAACACCTTTTCATCAGGCTCTTCAACTATATATAATAAATATCCTTTATCTGATTTTTTTAAGACGTTTCTTATAACTTGTATAAAAAGTCTATATAGCTCAACTTTATCATCAATAATATCTTTTTTTTCAAAAAGTCCATAAATCTCAGAAAAAAACTGCGCTGTACTTTCAATAGCTAAATCACGGTCTTTTGTTATAATTCGGGCAACAGAAAAAAATTCTTGCTGATTTGATTTAAGAAAGTTTTCAAAATCATATATCAAATTTTTATTCATTCTGTTATTCTCCCCTGCTGCATAAAACAATTTTATCTAAAATATTCATCATATCTTCTAAATTTTCTGTTCTGTTAATTAAATTTTTATAAAAAGAAGCATCATGCATCCCCTTTATGTACCATGACAAGTGCTTTCTTGATTCTTTTATTCCTATATACTCGCCTTTATATTTACATATATCCAAAAGATGTCGTTTTGCAGTTTCTATTTTTTCTTTTACTGAAATTTCTTTATAAATTCCAAAATTCAAATATTCATTGACCTGTGAAAATATCCACGGATTTCCGCAAGCTCCACGGCCTATCATAACCGCGTCGCAATGTGTTTCATCAAACATTCTTTCAGCATCCTTCGGGAAAACTATATCGCCGTTTCCGATTACAGGTATTTTTAAACTTTCTTTTACTTTTTTTATTATATCCAAATCACTTTTTTCTGAATAAAACTGCTGACGGGTACGACCATGTATGCATACGGCTGACACCCCGGATTCCTGAGCAATATGACCAAATTCAACTGCATTTATGCTGTCTTCATCCCAGCCTTTTCTGAATTTTACGGTTACAGGAATATCAACAGCAACGCTTACAGCTTCTATAATTTTTCCGGCTAATACAGGATTTTTCATTAAAGCGCTTCCGTCATTGTTCGATACAATTTTAGGAGCCGGACATCCCATATTTATATCTATTATGTCAGGCCTGCAAAGCTCAGTAACTTTTTTTGCAGCATAAGACATAATATTCGGTTCATTTCCAAACAGCTGAATCGCAAACGGCCTTTCCTTTTCCTCAAATTTCATAAGAAATTCAGTTTTCTTATCATTATAATAAAGACCTCTGGAACTTATCATTTCCGAATATAAAAGTCCTGCTCCAAACTCTTTGCAGATATGGCGAAACGGCATATCCGTAACTCCTGCCATAGGAGCTAAAAAAATATTGTTTTTTATATATACATTTCCGATATTCATATATTTTTTCACCTTCTAAAAATATTATAATATCAGAAAATTTTTTATTTGTATATATCTTTTTAATTTTCTTCTACTTTTAAAATCATTACAGTAATATCATCTTCATTTTCTGATGAAATATTCCTGTAATAAGAAAAAATATTTTCACTGGCTTTTTTTATATCTCTATAATCTTGCTGTAAAAAAATTTCAAAAAGATTATTTTTCTCTAATGATAAAACTCCGTCTGAAATCATAATAATAACATCATCTGCATTAAAATTAAAATTTATTTTATCATATTTCATTTCGGAAACAAGTCCGCAAGGAAGCGTTTTTGTAAAAAGCTCTTTTATTTTTCCTTTCCTCAGTATATAAGTCGGCGCACTTCCTGCTTTTATCACCGAACCTTTTCCGTCATATAAATCAATTTCCAAAAAATCTACTGTTGCAAAATTATCTTCGAGAATTTTTACTGCCATAGAAGTATTTAACATTTCAACAGCGTTTTCAAAATTAAAATTTGCCATTATTAAATCTTTAAAAATCGATAGACAAATACTGCTTGTTTCATTTGCCTGTTTACCGCTTCCCATACCGTCTGATATACAAAAATAGCTTTTTCCGTTTGAATGTTTAAAATTCAATATACTATCGCCGCAAACATTTTCTCCGGATTTATTTTTTTGAAAAACTGAGGTTTTTATTACAAACCGTTCTTTTTCACCAAGTTTAATAAAAGTCTTATTCTCAATTTGACTTGTATTTATAACGCTGAAACTGCTTCCGGTACAAAACTCTATTATTTCTGCTGCTTTTTTAATCAAAAAAACAGGACACGGCTGCTGCAAAATATAAAATTCAGATAAATATCTTCCCTCTTCATCTTTATAAATACTTAATTCTGATACTTCTATATCTTTTTCTTTAAAAAGTGAAAGGGCAGTTTTTTCGGCTTCACAATCAAATGTAATGTTTTCTTTTATATTTTGCGCAGTAGTATAAAACAGTTGTGACATATTTTCAAATTGTGTTTTCAATATGTTTTTTGACTTTTCTTTTTCCCGGGCAATTTTTTTATCCTGTTTATAAAAGTTATAATACTGCTCCATTTTGCCTTTTATCTTTTCAACTTTTATACATTTTTCAGAAAAATCTTTTGGAATATTGCTGTCATTTATATATCCATTTTTAAAAAGATCATCTGATATCTTTTCAAAAGCGTTTTTAGTAGTTTTATAGCCCTTATTAAAACAAAACGTTCCAAGTCCGCAGTTATTGCATATACCAACCACACAATTTTCATACATCTTTTTTTTATGAGCCGACAAATCTTCTTTTGAATTTTCTTCTTTTACGGCATAAGCAAGTTTACTGAAAACATTGCTTATATTTTCCAGCTTATTTGCAACTAAACTACTATCCTTTTCACGATTGTTCTTTTCTTTTGAAGGAATAACGGAAGAAAATACATTATTTAATTTTTCTTTTATAAAAGACGGAACACAAAAATATATTAAAAATCCGATTAACACTTCATACAAAGGAGCCAGGCTGTTAAAATAAGCTTTATAAAATGTTCCAAGTAAAATATTTGAAAATAAAAAAACCGCCATAGCAAGATATTTATTATGTTTTTTTGTAAGTCCTCCAAAAAGACAGGACAATGGCATTACAGATATTAAATATCCGCCGTTTCTTTGTAAAATTCCCGCGCAAAGTCCAGTCATAAGTCCGTATAATGCAGCGCTTTCTACACTTTGAGTTAAAGTAATATTGATTAAAAAAGCATATAAAAGACAGTTTCCTACAGATATATCATAAAATTTCATATTAAAAAGTGCAGCAAAAACCATTATAAAGAAAAACCCATAAATAAATTTATCTATTCCTGCTTTGGCAAATATTTTATAAGTTACTCCCTCTTCTTTTAAAAATATATAATCATATATCATATATCCGAATATACCTATTACAATATTAATAGCCAGCAAAATAAAAAATACTGTTCCCATATTTTTATTATAGAACATAAACATTGATACTTCGTATGTACTGATAATTAAAACAACATAAAAATATATTTTATTTTTTAATTTATATAACAAGCCGCGCTCACGCATAAACGCAGTAACTATAAATATTATTAAAGAAAACACTGCCGTAAAATATGCAGTTCCCGACGGCAAAATAAAATAGCTTGTAAAAACTCCTACGAAAGAAAAAAAGAAAAATATTCTGCTCTTAAATCCCGATACTGTTAAATATATAATTCCAAAAACCAGCGGCGCATTAAAAAAAGTCAGCTTTGATGAAATGAATCCCATAGCAAAACCTGTAAGTATTTCCAAAACCACTTTAAAATCTTCCACTTTATATGTATTATAAAATTCTTTAATTCTTTTTTTTATAATTTCCTGCATTTCAACATCCTCCAAAGAATTATAATGGAATAATTTTACAATATTATCTTTGAAAAATATGTCGATTTCGGATTAAAATATTATAAAATATCTACATAAAAGTTTATGTAATTATTATAAACGGTATAATATTTATTTTTTCGATTTTATTTTAATTGAATTGTTATAATAGTTGTTGATAGCTTTTATTGCCTTACCTGATAATTTTAATACTCCAAAAGAATTAATTATAATCATAAAATAATTACATAAATCAGCTAAAGGAAAAATTTTATCCACACTTATAAAAGAACTCAAAAAAACACATACCAAAAAAAACAAAGTATATAAATTTTTTGCTTTTTTACTTTCCTTACTTAAATAAGCTACCGAACGCTCCCCGTAATAAAACCATCCCGGCACAGTAGAAATCGCAAATAACGAAATAATAACCGAAACAAAAATACTTCCGCCAAATCCATAAAAACGACCGTATATTTCGTTTACAAGGCTCATTCCGCCGGATTCTCCGACTGTAAAATTACCGTCAAGCAAAATTACAAGTGCTGTAAGAAAAGCAATAATAATCGTATCTGCAAATACTTCAAACGCTCCGCAAAGTCCCTGTTTAACAGGATTGCCCCCTGTTGCACCGTATATTATAGGAGAAGAGCCAAGTCCCGCTTCATTTGAAAACACGCCTCTTGATATTCCGTATCTTATTGCCATAGAAACGCTGTATCCCGCTGTTCCTCCAAAAAAACTTTTAAAATTAAAAGCATTTTTAAAAATAGACGCAATTACATTGGAAAGATTATTTTGATATTTAAAAATTATTATTAACATTGAAACAATAAATGCTATAGAAATTACAGGAGTAAGTATCTGCATAAAAGAAGATATCTTTTTTATTCCTCCTTTTATTAAATATAATGTCAATAAAGTAAAAGATATTGATATTATCCATGGATTTATATTAAAGGTTTCAATAAGATTTTTTGATGCGCAGCCTGCTTGAGAAATATTTCCGGAACCTATAGTAGCGGATAAAATACATGAAATACAAAAAAGAACAGAAAATATACCTGTTTTTTCAGCATTTTTTAAATAAAACATAGGCCCGCCGATACTTTTTCCATTATGTTTTTCTTTATATAATAAAGATAAACATATTTCGACACATTTTGTAGCCATTCCGAAAAAAGCGGAAACCATCATATAAAATACCGCTCCCGGTCCTCCCATGCATATAGCTGTAGCAACACCTATTATATTTCCTACCCCTAAAGTTCCGGCAAGAGCGGTTGACATAGCGGAAAAAGAAGATATTCCGCTTTTGCAGTCAAAACTAATAGGAGCTTTTAATATAGATTTTAAATGTTTTACCTGAAAAAAACGCAGTTTATATGTTAAATAAACTCCGCTGCAGCATAAAACAGAAATAATTATAGGAAATAAAAAATCATTTATTTTATCAAGCATAAATTTTCTCCATTATTTTCAAGTTATTATATACTTATTTTTATAAAGAAAATTTATTACAAAATTTGTTGTATAAAAAACCTTTCGTATAAATTAACAGCTATGGCGGCCTTAATAATATAGCAGCATACCGTTTTTTGACGAAAGGTTTTTATAATATTATTCCGATGCTTTTAAAAGCTCAATAAATTGTCTTGCAACTCTCGGAGTTCTTCCGCTTCTGTTTATGGCATATATTTCTCCCTGAGAAATAACTTCATCAATAGGCGTTTTAATCTCATATTTTTTTGCAAGATTTTTAAGAATTTTTATATATGTATCCTTATCAGGTTTATAAAAAGTAAGCCGAAGTCCGAATCTTTCACTTAAAGATGTCAATTCCTCCATTGTATCCGAAAGATGTATATCATCTCCCGATCTGTCAGAAAAGCTTTCTTTTATTAAATGACGCCTGTTGCTTGTAACATAAACCGCAACATTGCTGCTTGAGGATACCGAGCCTTCCAATATTGCTTTTAACGCTGCAAAATCATCATCATTTTTTGTAAAAGACAAATCATCAAGAAAAATAATAAATTTTAAAGGATTATCATTTAACTTCTCAAGTATTTTCGGAAGCTGATGAAGCTGCCTTTTCTTAACCTCAACAAGTCTTAATCCTTTATCTTTAAATTCATTTATTATTCCTTTAACAGTGGAGGATTTTCCTGTTCCGCTGTCGCCGTAAAGCAGTACGTTAGAACAAGGCTTTCCTTCCAATAAGGCTTTTGTATTTGAAATAACCTTGTTTCTTTCTTTTTCATAACCTTTCAAATCCTCAAGTTTAGTAGGATCAGGATTTTTAACGGGAATTAAATTTCCGTCATCTATAGAAAAAGCATGATATTTAGCAAAAATACCATATCCGTATTTTTTTAAATTTGAAAGTCTTTCAAAATATATTTTTTGAAAATCTATTTCTTCTGTAAAATAATCGGGAAGAAAGCCTTTAAAATCTATAGTTTCTTTTAAATTTAACGAAGTTATACGAGAAATTTTCTGAAGAACTTTTAAATCATTTTTTAAAGCGTGTTCCATTTCAAGTCCCATATTTTGTTTTCTTGATTTTTCAACGATATAAATATTTTCATCATACAATACCAGGTTTAATATATATTTACTGAAATTATCGGTGCCTTTATAAAGCTCAGATATAAAATCACTGTATTTTCTCACTTTAATTTCAGTATCGGAATTTTTATCACTTATAAATATATAGAACTTATTTATTACAACATCGGATAAAATATTTCGAAAAACAGATAAAGAATTTAATTCACAGCATAAATTTTTAAAATCCATATAACTTTCCTCACAAATACTTTTTAATTTCTTTATACAATAAATCTGACAATACCTTTTTATCAAGCTCAAAGCCGCTGAATTTTTCAAAAGACAATATTCCCTGATTTACAAGCATATTAAGTCCGTCAACAGTAATTATACCTCTGTTTTCACCTTGATACAAGAGCCTTGTCAAAATAGGATTATAAACTATATCACAAAGTACGCCGTTAAAATTGTCAAGAAAAGAAAAATCTCTAAAATCATCTTTAAAATTTTTCATTCCCAAAGGGGTTGTATTTATTAAAATATCGCTTTTTGATATCAAATCTTTTAAAATATCTTTTTCCATACTGTAGGCTTTTATTTTTTTATTGTCTTTTTTTATTAAATTTTCTGCCTTTAAAGTATCTCTGCAAAAGATATTAATATTCCGACACTTTTCGTCAAGCAGTTTTTGCACAATGCCAAAAGCTGCTCCCCCGCACCCTATAATTGAAACATCATTATCCAAAACAGAAATATTTTTATTTAAAAGAGAAAGATAAAATCCTTCTCCATCAGTATTATAGCCGAAAAGTTTATTGTCTTTTATACTTATAGTATTTACAGCGTCGCATTTTTTTGCAAAAGGATCAATATAATCAATATATTTCATGATTTTTTGCTTATAAGGAATTGTTATATTAAAACCTGAAAAATTTTCATCTTTTGCAAATTCTACAAAATTTTCAATCTGATTTTCTTCAATTTGACATACATTGTAATCACATTTTATTTTTAAAGTATCACAAATAAAATTATGAATCTTCGGAGACATCGTATGTTCCAAAGGATTTCCTATTATTCCGAGTTTTATTTTATCCACTTTTATTATCCTTCTTATAATATTTTTTCTATTATTTTTTCCGCAGTAATTTTGGGACTTATATCGTTTTCAACAGAAAAATCGCTGTATTTTTCATATAAATTTTTTCTTTTTTTCATAATTTCAAAAATAGCCTCGGGATTTTCCTTCAACAAAGGTCTGTCTTTCAAACAGCATTTTATTATCTCATTTAAATTCCTTTTTATAAAAATTACAGTTCCGTTTTTCTTTAAACAATTTATCGCATTTTCCTTTGTAACTATTCCCCCGCCGGTAGAAATAATCAAATCGTTTGTATTTGAAAATTTTTCTGCTGTTTGCTCCTCTATTTTTCTGAAATACTCTTCACCGTATGTATCAAAAATATCGCTGATTTTCATACTTGTGTTTTTTTCGATTTCTTCATCTAAATCAATAAACTTTCTGTTTAATTTTTCAGCCAATATTTTTCCTACAGTAGTTTTTCCACAGCCCATAATTCCTATCAAAATTATATTATTCATTTTTCAAAATAACTCCTGTAATTTCCCAAATACTCCATTTCTTTCGTCATAGGTCTGATTTTTTCAAGAAGGTTACGTATATCCGTATCTTCATTTATAATAAAATCAA
>CAKTDK010000059.1 GCA_934541205.1 uncultured Eubacteriales bacterium | reverse complement strand
CAAATCCTGTATAACTTGTAAACCGAAAGACTTTTATAAAATAATTCATTAAAAAACAAACGAAACCGCATATTTTTTATACTGACAAATTTCAACGGACAAAGTAAGATTTTAAAAATTCTACATATCATATATATTATAAAATATTTTACCGAACTCTTTAGGAGGAATATATATGATACCGATTTTACTTTTTGCAGCGGCAAATTTTGCATGGCTTATACTTTACATACAAGGAGAAAATTTTAAAAAACCTCTTTCGGCAAAAGAAGAAAAAGAATATCTTATTCTTGCAAGGCAAGGAGATAAAGAAGCAAAAAATAAACTTATTGTACATAATCTTCGGCTTGTAGCTCATATTGTAAAAAAATATTATTCAAATACAAATGATCAGGATGATTTAATATCAATCGGAACAATAGGTCTTATAAAAGCTATAAATACATTTGATTACGAAAAAAAGGTACGTCTTTCCACCTATGCGGCAAAATGCGTTGAAAATGAAATTTTAATGTATTTAAGAAATCAAAAAAAACTTGTAAACGAGGTTTATATTTCCGACCCTATCGATACCGATAAAGAGGGAAATGTTCTCACTTTAATGGACGTGATAACGACTTCCGACAATATTCTTGATACGGTATATGAAAATATAAGAAGTGAAAAGCTGTTAAAATGCATAGAAAATTTAAATGAAAGAGAACGGGAAATAATAATTTACCGTTACGGCCTTTTAGGAAACGCTCCAAAGCCCCAAAGAGAAGTAGCAAAAAAACTAGAAATATCCCGTTCCTATGTTTCAAGAATTGAAAAAAAGGCTTTGCAGGATTTAAAAAATATGATGTCTGAACTTTCAAACGAATAAATTTTTAAAAATTTTATTTTTAAAATGTATAATCCTGCTGTCAAAAGTTAATTATATCTATATAATTACTTTTTAAGGAGCAGTTTTATGAAAAAAAATAAAAAGCTTGTCAAGCTCTTTTCATTTATACTTTTATTCATTTTTGCAGTAACTTATATAACTGCAAACATTACTGTTATTGAAGCCGAAACTACCTTATCAAAATACGGGTCAAGAGGAGAAGAAGTAAAAAAAATACAGCAGAAACTGAAAAATTACGGTCTTTACGGCGGAAATATAGACGGAATTTTCGGAAAGCAAACACAAAATGCTGTAAGAACTTTTCAAAAAAACAACGGTCTTGCCGTGGACGGAATTGCAGGGCCGAAAACCCTAAAAGCTCTCGGAATTACTTCTTCTTCAAGTTCTTCCTCAAACCGTGAAGGAGACGTATATCTTCTCGCCAGAATTATTTCCGCAGAGGCAAGAGGAGAGCCATATACGGGACAGGTTGCAGTAGGCGCAGTTGTTTTAAACAGAGTAAAGAGCCCTTCTTTTCCCAATACTTTGTCAGGAGTAATTTATCAAAAAGGCGCTTTTACGGCAATTACAGACGGACAGTTTAACCAACCTATATCCGATTCGGCTTATAAAGCCGCAAGAGACGCTATAAACGGATGGGATCCCACAAACGGATGTTTATATTATTATAATCCTAAAAAGACATCAAATGCCTGGATGCATTCAAGACCTGTTATAACCGTCATCGGAAATCACCGATTCTGTAAATAATTTTAAAAATCCGAATTTCAATCAAACAATTTTTTATAACAAAAAAGGATTTGACCAATTGGTCAAATCCTTTTTATCTTTTAATTATTTAATTCCGATTATACATCCTGCATCGTCAATATAAGCAGTAACCACTGCGGTAGCAGCTGTATTTGTTACGCTGTTATTTACAGTATTATCACAAAATGCAGATTTATAATAAGTAACTACCTTCTGATATGCATTAGCTGAGTCAATAGTTTCAGTGACAAGCAAATCAACTGTATTTGCATCCGATTTTACAACTGTTCCATAAACTGTTTCAGCTCCACCGTATACATAACGGCTTCCGTTAAATCTCTTTATTCCATAGCTTCCTACAGTCTGAAGAGATACAGAAACATCTCCTATAAGAACACTTTCTGTTTTTCCTGATTTAAGAGATTTTATAGTAATATTTGTACCGTCATTATCTACAACAACAAAAGGTTCGTCTCCTGCGTCAGCATTATTTACAACCGCAACAACTCCTGTAGTATCAAAGTATACAGTAGCGTCAGTTCCTTTGCCTACAGCTTTTCCGTCATCTCTGAAGAAAATGGATTTCTGCATTACATTTCCGTCAATTGTTAAGCTTGAAGCATCAATTTCGGATATATTTCCCGAAAATGTTTTTGGAGTAGTAATTCTGACTTCATTTGCATAATCGCAGTATGAAACTATATCGCCTATATTTACACTGATATTTGATTTTATTGAAGAAGCGTCATAAGTAGTGATTTCATCAAGATAATAATCGTAGAATTTAATTATACCGGATGAGTTAGCAACTACCTTTCCGATTCTATATTCAAAGGCAAAGAAATAATCAATAGCCATATCGCCGTCCATATCAACTACGGTAATCTGCATATCGGGTCTATTTGTAATCATTTCCATAGTAGCTGTATCTTCATTTGAAGCTGTATTGAAAATTTCATCAAAATTATATGCATAATTTTCAGGCCATTTGTTATAATTCAAATATTTTTTAGTACCGTTTGTAAGGTATAATCTATTAGTACTGTTACCTCCTACGGTATAATATGAACCGTAATTCATTTCATAGAAAGAACCTTTTTTTCCTATAAAGAACATATTCTTTGTTTCATCTGTATCAAGATTAAAGGTCTGAGCTACAGTAACACTAGGTTCCATATAATATAAAGGTTCATCAGGAGAATAAGACCCTGATCTGTCCAAATCAGCATAAGTCAAAATTACACGGTAACCGATAAAATTATCATAATTTCCAGCCATTTTTACGTCGGCGCCATTACTTAAAAGAACGTCATTTTCAATTTCATGCCCCATAGGATTGTTTTTTGTTCCCAAAATAATCGCGCTTCCTACAGTATTAAGATTGTATTTTAATACTCCGAAAGCATCTATATAAGGCTCTGGATTTTTTTCGCTTGTTACATTAAAAGATTCCGGCGGAAAATCAAATAAAATATTATACACTATCTGTGCGGCAACATCACGTGTCAACACAGTATCTGAATCAAGATTAGAATAATATTCAGTATATCCGTTTTTGCTTGTATAAGAAAGAACTCCGGCATTTTCAAGCGCAGTAAAGCTTCCTTTAGGACCATAAAGATATCCTGTTTCTTCAGGAGGCTCAAAACCAAGAGTTTTTGCAAATAAAGCCGCATATTCTCCTACCGTAGCAGTCTGAGTATATCTGAAATCAACATTGTCATACTTTTTCAAAATACCCAAATTAACAAAATATGATACAGCTTTTATAAGTTCGTTATCTTTGGATTTATTAACATCTTCAAAAGGAGTTGCATCCCCTCCAATAATTTCTCCGGTGCCTCCTTCAATAAGACCGTCTCCGGTAATTGCTTTATAAGCTAATTTAACAATATCCCCTCTCGTTAATGTATCGTCGGGACGAAATTTTCCGTCAACATAGCCGGGAAGCAAGCCCATATTCGAGCAAACCGCAATAGGCTTCAAGGATTCCGTAAAATCATATGTAGCGTCTGAAAACGGTGTTATAAGCTCGTTTGCGCTTGCAGGCAAAGCTAGTGCAGATACAAGCATTACCGCACAAAGAAGCAATGATAATATTTTTTTCATTATAAGAACTCCTCTCAAGTTACATTTCATATCATAATTATATTTAATATTGTTATTAAAGTCAAAGCTTTACAAAGATTGTAACATAACTGTAACAAAAAGGCCTCCCTTATTTTTAAAGGAGGCTTAAATGAGTATAATAAAAACTTATGAAATATTAGATATTTATTGTAATTAAAAATTTTTATTTATTAAAAAAGTCAGACCATTGACTCTCTTTAAACCCAATAAGAACTAAATTATCAGAAATGATTAACGGTCTTTTTACCAGCATTCCATCCCTTGAAAGAAGGTTAATCTTTTCTTCATCAGTCATAGCAGAAAGCTTTTCTTTCAAATTCATAGACTTATATAGCTGTCCGCTTGTATTAAAAAATTTTTTTAAAGGATAATCATTTGATTTATACCATTTGTTAAGCTCGTCAAACTTTGGATTATTGATTTTTATATCACGCAATTCATACTCAATATTATTATCATCAAGCCATTTCTTAGCTTTCTGACAGGTAGTGCATTTTGGATAACATATAAATTGTATCATCTTTTCTCCTTCTATTCATCACAAATTAATTTTTAGAAAAACTATTTTAATTTTATATAATTGTTATATTATAAAATCAAAGCTCCGCTATAACTTCAACTTCAACAAGTACATCTTTTGGAAGCTGTTTTACCGCAACACAGCTTCTTGCCGGTTTGTTTGTAAAATATCTGCCGTATATTTCGTTAAAGGCTGCAAAATCTTCCATATTCTTAAGAAAACAAGTAGTTTTTATAACATTATCATAGGCTATTCCTGCATTTTCAAGAATTGCTCCAAGATTTTTCATTACCATTTCAGTTTGCTCCGAAATATTATTTCCAAAAATTTCTCCTGTCTTGGGATTTATTGCTATTTGGCCCGAAGTAAAAAGCATACCTCCAGACACAACTGCCTGGGAATAAGGTCCTATTGCTTCAGGAGCATTTTTTGTAAAAAGTTTTTTCATAGTTTTATATCCTTTCTTATATAAGTTTATATCCTGCATTAATAAGAGCTTCTTTTATTTCTCTTACGTGGGCATAATCTCTTGTTTCCATTACTATTCTTAAATAACATCCGTTAATATCCGTATCAAGATCCCCTCTGTCATGATATATTGAAACAACATTTCCGCCGCAGCGGGCAATTATTTTTGAAACTCCGCTGAGCTGTCCGGGTTTATCGGAAAGCTCTATTGTTATATCAACAGATCTTCCCGCTTTCATAAGGCCCCTGTTTATTACCCTTGACAAAATCGTTACATCTATATTTCCCCCTGAAACAAGACATACTACTTTTTTTCCTTCAAGAGGAAGCTTTTTGAATAGCGCCGCCGCAACCGCAACGGCTCCCGCTCCTTCAGCTATAAGTTTTTTCTGTTCAATAAGAGTAAGAATAGCTGAAGATATTTCATCATCGGTTACTGTAACTATTTCGTCAACATATTTTTTTACCATAGAAAAAGTGGTTTCTCCCGGAGTTTTTACCGCTATTCCGTCAGCAATGGTACTCACTTCGGAAAGACTTTCTATTTTTTTGCTGTAAAAGGATTTTAGCATAGACGGCGCTCCCATAGCCTGAACTCCATATACTTTGCACTCCGGTCTCAAAGATTTTATGGCAAAAGCGACTCCAGAAATAAGTCCTCCGCCTCCGACAGGCACTATTACAGCATCAACATCGGGAAGTTCATCTAATATTTCAAGTCCTATTGTACCCTGTCCCGCAATAACATCTTCATCATCAAAAGGATGTATAAACGTATATCCCTTTTCTTCCTTCAAGGCTAACGCTTTTTTATATGCATCGTCATAAGCTCCCTCCACAAGACAAACCTTTGCTCCGTATTTTTTTGTAGCTTCGACTTTTGAAATCGGCGCCGCATCGGGAAGACATATCAAAGATTTTATATTATTTTTTGTGGCGGCAAGAGCCACTCCCTGAGCATGATTTCCCGCCGAACAGGCGATAACCCCTTTTGCCTTATCTTTATCACTCAGCTGAGACATTTTATAATAAGCTCCTCTTACTTTGAAAGAACCTGTTATCTGAAGATTTTCCGGTTTCAAATAAACTCTGCTGTCTTCATTTATATTCGGCGCGTAAATTAAATCGGTAGGTCTTATAACATTTTTTAAAACATACGCGGCATGATAAACCTTATCAAGAGTTACCATATTTTCTTCCTCCTTAAATATAATAAAAAAACACTTTCATCCCTTATAGAGACGAAAGTGTATCGTACCACTCTAAAAGCATACGTCAAACAACGCAGTCCCATATAACGGCGGGAAACCGTAGCTGCTTACTTTTTTTCAGCAGTATGCTCAAAGGTGATTGAAATATAAAAAGCTTCTGTCATCTTTCACCAAATAATGACTCTCTTTAAGAAACTATAATTTTATATTACGTCCTTATCACAGCATTTTCTTATAATTTTAATATATCGCCCTTTTTTATTTTTGTCAATAGTTTTTTATTTATTTATATATTTTAACAAATAAATGATAAACTAAGTATATAATATTTTGGGAGGTTTTTTTATGAAAGAAAAAATTTTTTACGGAAATGAAATTTTAACTATGGAAAACTGTTCAAAAAAACCCTTGGCAGTAAAAATAACAAACGGTATTATAACAAAGCTTTATTATAACAAATCTTATGAAAATGAAATTTGCGAAAAAATAAATTTGAAAAATAACTGCCTTATGCCTTCTTTTATTGATTCACACAGTCATATAGTACAATTTGCCGATTCCCTGCGTTTTATAAATCTTTCCACCTGCAAAGATTTTAAAGATATATGCAAAAAAATTAAAGATTTTATAAAAGATAACAATATTTCCGAAAATCAATGGGTTGTAGGATTTGCTTATGATAATAATTTCCTTGAAGAAAAAAAACATCCGAATGCAAAAATCCTTGATGAGATTTCAGAAAATCATCCGATTCTTATAACCCATACATCGGGACACATGGGAGTTTTAAATACATCGGGACTAAAATTAAACAATATTTCTTCATCAACTTCAAATCCTGACGGAGGATATATAGAAAAAGATGAAAACGGAAATCCGACAGGATATCTTGAAGAAAAAGCTTTTATGAATATTTCAAAAAATATTCCTCAGGCAGATGAAGCTACAATGGAAAAGCTTTTATTAAAAGCACAGAAAATTTATCTGAGCTATGGAATAACAACCGCTCAAGAAGGAATTATGACCCAACGGGAATTTAATATTCTTAAAAAAGCTTCCAAAAATAATAACCTTATATGCGATATAGTAGGATATGCCGATATGAAAAAAGCTCCTATGCTTTTAGAAGAAAACATATCTTATTATAAAAAATATATAAATCATTTAAAAATAGGGGGATATAAAATATTTCTCGACGGTTCTCCTCAAGGGCGCACTGCATGGATGAAAAAATCTTATAAAGATGACAAAAATTATTTCGGATATCCTATTTACAAAGACAAAGAAGTAGAAAACTTTGTATCAATATGCTATAAAAACAATATCCAGTTGCTTTGTCACTGTAACGGAGACGCAGCAATAGAACAATATTTATCTGCTCTTTTAAAAGAAAAAAACCAAAATGATATCCGCCCTGTTATAATTCATTCGCAGTTTATGGAAAAATCCCAACTTGACAAAGTAAAAGAGGTTTCGGCAATTCCGTCATATTTTATAGCTCACACTTATTTTTGGGGAGATATTCATATAAAAAATTTTGGAAAGGAAAGGGCAGATTTTATTTCTCCTTTAAAATCAACTCTTAATAAAAATATTCTTTTTACTCTTCATCAGGATACCCCTGTAATCCTCCCTGATATGCTATTTACCGTTTGGTGCGCCGCAAGCCGTATTACAAAAAACAATGTTCCTCTTTGCCAAGATGAAACCATAACTCCTTATCATGCGTTAAAAGCACTCACAATAAACGGAGCTTATCAATATTTTGAAGAAAATACCAAAGGAAGCATAAAAGAAGGAAAAATGGCAGATTTTATCATACTTTCTGAAAATCCTTTAAAATGTTCAACAAATAAAATAAAAAATATAAAAATCCTTCAGACAATAAAAAACGGCGAAACAGTATATGAATATAAAGAAAATCAATAAAATAACCTATTTTTTATCAGCTAATATAATAAATAAAACATAAAATTTATATAAATATAGTTTCATATAAATTATTCGACAACATTTTTATTTATTGTATGTTATTCTAAATATAAATTTTCTTATAATAACATTTATAGGAAATTTATCATTTGTCATTTTCTGATATTAAATATCAGAAAATACCCCCTAATAAAAAACGACAGATTTTATCTGTCGTTTTTTATTATTACATATCCAATATTGCTCAACTTGTTTTTATATATTTTTTGCTGTTTTAAATGTTCGTTTTATATTTATGATAATAAAAAGAGATTTAACCGCAAATTACAACTTTATGAATAAAAAATTTTATATATGTATAAAGTATTGTTTTAAAAATAAAAATATAGTATAATACTTTAAAAATGCAAATCATTTGCATTTTATTACTTTTGGGAAAAGGAATTAATTATGGAATTTATAAAAGATATTTTTATCGATACTGTTATTGACGGATTAAAAATGCTGCCTTTCTTGTTTGCCGCATACTTAATTATTGAATATATAGAACATAAAACCAAAGGCAAACTTGAAAACTTCTTACAGCGTTTCGGAAAATTCGGTGCTATAGGCGGCGGTCTTTTAGGATGTGTGCCTCAATGCGGATTTTCAGTTATGGCGTCAAATCTTTTTGCCGGAAAAATTATTACGGCAGGAACTTTGGCGGCAGTATTTATTTCAACTTCTGATGAGGCAATTCCTTTTCTTTTGGCAAATCCTTCAAAAGCGGCGGTTATTTTTCCGGTACTTCTGTTAAAAGTTATTATAGCTGTTGTAACCGGCTTATGTATGGATTTTTTCGGAAAAAATTTCTTTGATAAAAAATCAGATACCAAGCATAATATAGAAGAACTTTGCAGTCACGACGGCTGCAGATGCCACAGCGGAGGAGGTATTTTAAAATCCGCTCTTCATCATACGATAAATATCTTTGTTTTCATATTAATTATTTCTTTTCTTTTAAACAGCGTCGTAGAACTTATAGGAAAAGAAAACCTTGGAAAAATTCTTATGAACGGAAGTTTCTTGCAGCCCGTTTTGGCCGCTGTAATAGGATTTATACCAAACTGTGCAGTATCAGTGCTTCTGGCCGATTTATATATATCGGGAACTTTAAGTCTGGGTTCTATGATAGCAGGACTTTGCACCGGAGCGGGAGTCGGTCTTATTGTTCTTTTTAAAGTAAACAAAAACTATAAAGAAAATTTGAAAATTCTTCTTTGTATATTTATTTCTGCAGTTTTGTCGGGAATAATAATACAAAGTTTAGGCTTTTAATATTGTATTATAAAATAAAAAGAGTATAATAGTTAAGATGCATATTTTGGAGAATTATTATGTCGGAAAGTATAAAAATAAAAGCCACTAAAAAACGTATGGCTGTTCTTGACGTCTTGAAAAAAGAATCCATTCCGTTAAATGTAAAAGAAATAAAAAATAAAATAAGAAATCAGGATATGGATTTATCAACAGTTTACAGAGCCCTTTCAAGTATGGTTGAAAAAGGCATTATTAATAAAGAAGTAGGGCAGGATAAAACGGCATATTACAGTTTTAAACGTAAAGAACACTGCCATAAAATAATATGTTCAAAATGCAAAAAAACAATGACCTTTGAATTTTGTCCCATTGAAAAATATAAAAAATCTTTATCAAGCAAAACAGGATTTATTATAACAGGACATTCTTTGGAATTTACGGGAATATGTCCTTCCTG
>CAKTDK010000058.1 GCA_934541205.1 uncultured Eubacteriales bacterium | reverse complement strand
TTATTATACACTATTTAGTTTTGAGTATAAAGCTGTTTATAAGGATTTTTTGTATTCGGAGTCAAAATATAAAATCCGTCTTTTAAAATATCCTTCATATCTTTTTTAAATTCCATGCAAAATTCTTCAAGATAATCCTTTATTTCCGCCAAATCCGCTTCATCTGCTTTCTTTGCGATTACCTGAGCAGGCAAATCAGCGGGAAGTTTTTCTCCTCTTATAAAAATTTTTCCGCCATGCATACCAGTACCGCAAAAATTTCCTACGGGAGTTCTCTCTGAATCAAGTCCCAAAACGATTATTACTCCCCCTGCCTGATATTCGCCCAGAAAACTTCCTGCAACACCTCCTATTACAAGTACGGGAAGCTTTTCTTTATAGGCTTTCATATGTATCCCTACTCTGTATCCGGCATTGCCTTTAATAAAAATTTTTCCGCCTCTCATAGAATAACCGGGAGCATCTCCGCAGTTTCCGTGAATATACATAGTTCCCTCGTTCATAGTATCTCCAACTGCATCTTGAGCATTTCCCAAAACTCTTATTGTACATCCGTCAAGATATGAACCCAAAGCATTTCCGGGAGTTCCTTTTATCTCAAGCTCTTTTCCTTTTAATCCGCTTGCTATAAATCTTTGACCTATGCAATTGTCTATTATAACTTTTTTATCTTTTGAAGCTTTTATTTCCTCATTTAAAGTTTTAAAGTGCATATTCTTTGCATTTATATTCATTTTTTAAACCCTTCTCTCTCATTTTTATTTTGCTCCTGCAAGCTTTTTTGCCCTTTCAGATGAAGAAAACGCCATAAGCTGCGGAGATTCAAAAATCAAATCAAAATCTACAGTATCAAGAGGAGTTCTTTCTCTTATCAAAGAAGTATAAATTCCCGCTCTTTTTATATCCCCTATCACCATATATCCTTTTAAAAGATTATCTTTTGTATAAAGAATTTTCAAATTGTTTTCAGTTTGTTTAATATGGGCTTTACCCTCATAGCTTCCCGCTGTAATAATATGAAGTCCCAATAGACCTATGGCATTCATGGGTATAGCTTTATCAAAAATAAAATCATTGCCGCTCATATTGTTTCCAGCGCATTCTCCCTGCATATATGCGTTTGGAAGAAGAGCAAGAATTTTGTTGCTGTCCGATGATATATCATAACTTACAGTACAATCTCCCGCAGCAAAAACATCCTTAACTGTAGTTTGGCATTTATCATTTATTACAATGCCTTTTTCTGTTTTTGCTCCTATATCCTCTGCAAGATCTACATTAGGCCTTACTCCAACAGCCACAATCAGAATATCAAAATCAATTTTCTTCCCGCTTTTTAAAATTGCCGTATTTCCTTCAAATTTTTCAACACTGTCGGACAAAATAAATTTTACACCTTGATTTTCAAGATAGCTTTGCACCATTTCAGAACCGTTTTTCTCCAAAATACTGGGAAGAATTCTATCCGCCATATCCACTACCGTTATTTCTTTTACAAGATGTTTTATTCCTTCCATACATTTAAGTCCGATAAGTCCCGCTCCCATTATTAAAACCTTTTTATCTTCCTCAAGTTCTTTTTCAAGACTTTTTGCATCGTCTAAAGTCATAAAAGTAAACTTTTTGCTTACGCTTTCAAGACCTTTTATAGGAGGCACCAACGGTCTTGAACCCGTTGCTATCAAAAGCTTATCATAAGAAATTTTATCACCGTTTGATAATATTACAATTTTTTCTTCTTTTAAGATTTTTACAGCATCCGTTTTAAAAATACAATTACAGTTATTTTTCTCATAAAAATCATTATCCCTGTATTTCATATTTTCCAAAGTGGTTTTTCCCCATAAAAGATATGAAATGAGAGGTCTAGAATATGTATGATACTTTTCGGATGAAATAATAGTTATACTTCCTTTTGTGTCATTTTTTCTGATAGCTTCCACACATCCTATTGCAGCGGCAGAATTTCCTATAATTACATATTTCATACTCCATCACCTTTCTTCAAAAACTATGGCTTTATTTGGGCAATGCTCAACACAAGAGGGAAGTCCGTTTGCATTTTTTGTACAAAGCTCGCATTTTTGAACTGCTTTTTGTTCTCCCGGCATAACCGCCCCATAAGGACAGGCACAAATGCAGGTATAACAGCCGACGCATTTTTCTTCGTTTATAACAATAACTCCGTCTTTTACGGACAGCGCTCCCGTAATACAGCTTTTTACACAAATCGGATCCTCACAATGACGGCAATTTACTGCATAGCTTACTTCTTTATTTTCTTCTATTTTGATACGGGGATTTATTTTTATATTTTTAAGTGCTTTAACCATATCTGTTTTGCCGGAATTTGCAAAAGCGCAGTAATATTCGCAAAGATGACAACCTAAACACCATTTTTCATTGACATATATTCTTTTCATGACTTTTGCCCTTTCTAATCTTTCATTTCAATAAAGGCTTCTCTATCCGCGCCTACAGAAACATATCTTATTTTACATCCTGTTTTTTCTTCAATATATTTTATATAATCAAGGGCTTCTTTCGGAAGTTCTTCTTTCTTTCTGCAAGAAGTAATATCACAGTTCCAGCCTTTTAAATATTCAACTATGGGCTTTGCTCTTTTAAGATCTTCACCGTATGGAAATTCATCTATTATCTTTCCATCAAGTTCATAATGAGTACAAACCGGAATTTTTTCATAGCCACAAAGTATATCAAGCTTTGTTAAAGCTATTTCATCACATCCTTGAACTCTTACGCCGTACCTTGAAGCAACAACATCAAAAGGTCCTACTCTTCTGGGCCTTCCTGTCGCAGCACCGTATTCTCCACCGGCTTCTCTTAGCTTTTCTGCTTCTTCTCCAAACATTTCGCAGGTAAAAGGTCCCTCTCCGACGCAGGAAGAATAAGCTTTCATAATTCCGACAGTTTTGTCAAGAGAAAGTCCCGGAACTCCCGCACCTATAGGAGCATAAGCAGCGATTGTTGAAGATGAGGAAGTATAAGGATAAATTCCGAAATCTATATCTCTCAAAGCCCCAAGCTGAGCCTCAAACATAATCTTTTTGCCCTGATCATTTGCTTTATGAAGATAAAGCCCTGTATCACAGATAAACGGCTTTAGCCTTTCGCCGTAAGTTTCAAGCCATTTTAAAATTTTTTCAAAAGAGATTTTATCACTTTCGTAGCCTTTATTAATTAAAAGATTTTTCCATTCAATTATTCCTTCAAGTCTTTGTTTAAGCGTTTTTGAATGAAGAAGATCCCCCATTCTGATACATTTTTTTGAATATTTATCGGAATAAACAGGAGCAATTCCGCGTCTTGTGGAACCGAATTTTGCATCTTTTAATCTATCCTCTTCTAAAATATCCAGCTTTACATGATAAGGCATACAAATTACCGCACGATCGCTTATTTTTAAATTATCTGGAGTAATTTTTATTCCTTTTTCAATTAATCTGTCCATTTCTTTGCAAAGATGTTCGATATCAATTACCATACCGTTTCCCATAATGTTTACTACATCTTCTCTTAAAATCCCGGATGGAAGAAGATTTAATATAAATTTTCCTTTATTATTTATAACGGTATGACCGGCATTATTTCCGCCTTGGTATCTTGCAACAATATCATAATCCTGAGATAAAAGATCAACCATTCTGCCTTTTCCTTCATCTCCCCAGTTAATTCCCACAATAGCTGTAAGCATAATTAATTACCTCTCTCTTTATTTTTTATCGGATTCTATTCTCCAGCATGCTTAATTCCCAAAATTTCAAGTTCCTTTTCATTAAGTCCGATTCCGCGAAGCATCAGCCTGTTTCCTTTAAGACTTTCAATTGAATTTATTCCCATACCGCCCATCATTTCTTCAATTTCATGTTTCCAAGCGGTAACAAGATTAACAAGTCTTTTATAACCAATATCCGGATTAAGTCTTTTTACAAGTTCCGGTTTTTGAGTAGCGATTCCCCAGTTACATTTTCCTGTCTGACAACTTCTACACAAATGACATCCCAAAGCTAAAAGCGCGGCAGTTCCTATATAAACCGCATCAGCTCCAAGAGCAATCGCTTTTACAATATCCGAGCTGTTTCGTATACTTCCTCCTACCACGATTGAAACATTGCCTCTTATGCCCTCCTCACGAAGTCTTGTATCAACGCTTGCAAGAGCAAGCTCGATGGGAATTCCCACACTATCTCTTATTCTTGTAGGAGCGGCCCCCGTACCGCCTCTGTATCCGTCAATAGCTATTATATCAGCTCCGCTTCTTGCAATACCGCTTGCAATAGCCGCAATATTATGAACAGCAGCAATTTTTACAATAACCGGTTTTTTATAATCTGTAGCTTCCTTTAAAGAAAATACAAGCTGTCTTAAATCTTCAATAGAATAAATATCATGGTGAGGTGCAGGAGAAATGGCGTCGGAACCTTCAGGTATCATGCGTGTTTTTGAAATATCTCCAACAATTTTTGCTCCCGGAAGATGTCCTCCGATACCAGGTTTTGCTCCCTGACCGATTTTTACCTCAACCGCCGCGCCGCTGTTTAAATAATCTTTATAAACTCCAAACCTTCCCGATGCTACCTGAACAATAGTATTTTCTCCATACTGATAAAAATCTTCATGAAGACCTCCTTCACCAGTATTATAAAGGATACCAAGCTCAGAAGCGGCTCTTGCAAGACTTTCATGGGCATTATAAGAAATTGATCCATAGCTCATTGCAGAAAACATTATCGGAACATTAAGTTCAAGCTGAGGTGTCATCTTTGTTATAATATCCCCATTTTTATCCCTTTTAATCTCCGAAGGCTTCTGACCGAGAAAAACCTTGGTTTCCATAGGTTCTCTCAAAGGGTCTATAGAAGGATTTGTAACCTGGGAAGCATTAATAAGCACTTTATCCCAATATACAGGATACGGTTTGGGATTTCCCATTGATGAAAGAAGTACTCCTCCTGTTCCTGCTTGTCTGTAAACTTCCGAAATGACTTCTCCTGTCCAGTTTGCATTTATTTTAAAAGTATGGTCGCTTTTTACTATTTTTAAAGCTCTTGTAGGACAAAGAGCAACACATCTGTGACAGTTAACGCATTTGCTTTCATCGCTTAACATTATATTTTGTTCGCTATCATAAGAGTGAACTTCATTTGCGCATTGTCTTTCACAAACACGGCACGCAATGCATCTATCTTTATTCCTTACTACTTCGTATTCAGGATATAAAAAATCAACAGCCATTATTTTGCACCTCCGTCTAAAGTAACTATAAAGGGTTCTCCGCCCTTAGGAGAATAAATTTTATCAAGATTCGGCTCAATAATTCTTACAGCGCTTTCCTCACTGGCAATATAAACGTTATCGTCTTTTTCGCCTATCACCATGGAACGAAGCTTTAATCTGTCATTTAACGCCATAAGTCCGCCTTCAAATCCCAAAAGTATTGAAAATGGTCCTGTTATAAGAAGACTTGAAAAAGCGTTTCTCAAAAACATAAGCTTTTCTTTTTCCTTTTCCTGACATCTCTCTATTGTTGACCAAAAAGGAGCGGCAATTACTTGGGCCGCTTCAGAAAGCGTTAAACCCTGACGTCTTACAAGATAATCAAATATATAAGTTATAACCTCGGTATCCGTCTGCAAAGTACATTTATAACCAAACATTTCTATATACCTTCTGTTAGCATCATAAGAAGAGATTTCTCCGTTATGTACAATCGAATAATCCAAAAGCGCAAAAGGATGAGCCCCTCCCCACCATCCGGGAGTATTTGTGGGATATCTTCCGTGGGCTGTCCAGCAATATGCGCTGTAATCTTCGAGTCTGTAAAATTCTCCTACATCCTCAGGAAAGCCTACCGCTTTAAATACCCCCATATTTTTTCCGCTTGAAAAAATATACGCACCATCAATTTCAGTATTTACTCTTATAACGCTTCTTGCTGTAAACTCCTTTTCATCAAGCTGACTGCTTTTAAGCTTTGAATTAAGAGGAACAACAAAATATCTCCAAATTAAAGGTTCAGAAGTTATATTAGGATGTTTTCTTGTAGGAATTTCGGAAGAATTTTCAATATGAAAATGTCTTTCAAGAAACTTTTCACATTTATTTTTTGCCGCATTGTTATCATAAAAAATATGAAAAGCATAATAATCTTTATACTGAGGATATATACCGTATCCGGCAAATCCTCCTCCAAGTCCGTTTGAACGGTCATGCATAACAGCAATAGATTTTATAATAGATTCTCCTGTTATCCTTTTTCCACTTTTTGAAAAAATACCTGATATAGCGCATCCTGAAGGTATTCTTACTTCTCCCTCTCTTTGCATGGCTATTCCTCCCTTTTAAATTATTATCTTAAAAAGTAAAAAAGCGTTCACAAAAAAACAGATTTCAACAATCAGTTTTTTTGTGAACGCCTTTGTTCAACATTTATATTATACAACAATCTTCTTTTCATGTCAACAGAAATATGAAATGTTTTTTTAGCAAAACTGCATAAAATTATATATATTTAAAATAAATTTTGTGTTTTCTACTTTTTATGAAGGACAAACCTTGTAAAGTTGCAAAATATTTTAAAAAAAGTATTGACAAACAAAAAAATACAGTTTATAATATCACCATAAACAACAAAGACGTTGCAGGATTTTTATCCTGTTGCGTCTTTTTTTATTATTTAATACAGGCATAAAGCCTGACAAGAAAGGACTTGATTTACTATGAGTAAAACATTTATTCCAAAAGGCTATAAGTCTAAACTTAGTCTTTATGAAACACAGCAAGCTATTGAACTTGTCAAAAAGACATTCCACCAAAAGCTTTGCAAAAACTTAAATTTAAAAAGAGTTTCCGCACCTCTTTTTGTAGAAGAAAACACAGGAATAAATGACAACTTAAACGGTACTGAAAGGCCTGTAACATTTGACATTATGGAAACAAAAACAGAAGCTCAGGTTGTTCATTCTCTTGCAAAATGGAAACGCTATGCTCTATATAAATACGGTTTCAAACCTCTTGAAGGATTATATACCGATATGAACGCCATAAGACGTGATGAAGAAATGACGAATCTTCATTCAATATATGTGGATCAGTGGGACTGGTGCAAAATAATTACAAAAGAAACAAGGAATAAAGAATATCTTGAAGAAACTGTTAAATTAATTGTCTGCGCAATGGTAGATACTCTTGAAGAAATCAAAAAAACTTTTTCACAGATTACCTTAAATCTTTCAAAAGACGTAAGCTTTGTAACAACACAGGAACTTGAAGATATGTATCCTGATTTAACTCCCAAAGAAAGAGAAAATGAGTATCTAAAAAAATACAAAACGGCTTTTATCATGGAAATAGGAGATACATTAAAATCAGGTGTCAAACATGACGGAAGAGCTCCTGATTACGATGACTGGAAATTAAACGGAGATATCCTTTTCTGGAACGAACTTCTTGACAGAGCTTTTGAAGTCTCTTCAATGGGCATACGCGTTGACGAAGTTTCTCTTGATTATCAGCTTACAAAATCAGGGTGCGACGACAGAAGACAATATCCTTTCCACAAAATGATTTTTGACAAAACCCTTCCTCTTACAATGGGAGGCGGTATTGGTCAGTCAAGGCTTTGTATGCTTTTGCTCCAAAAAGCTCATATCGGTGAAGTTCAGTCATCAATTTGGGATAAAGAAACATTAAAAATATGCAAAGAAGCAGAAATTGAAATTTTATAAAAAATTATATTGGGGGAAATTCAAAATGAATAATATTCCGAATTTATTTGGAAGCATGGTATTTAATGATTCCGTAATGAAAGAAAAACTTCCGAAAGAAACCTATAAATTACTTCAGAGAACTATAAAAGATAAAAGAAAACTTGACCCTTCCGTTGCAAATGTGGTTGCAAACGCTATGAAAGACTGGGCAATAGAAAAAGGAGTAACCCATTTTACCCATTGGTTTCAGCCTATGACAGGTATAACTGCTGAAAAACACGACAGCTTTATTTCTCCGACTGATGACGGAAAAGTAATTATGGAGTTTTCCGGAAAAGAACTTATCAAAGGTGAACCCGACGCGTCAAGCTTTCCGAACGGCGGACTTCGCGCTACGTTTGAAGCAAGAGGATACACCGCATGGGATCCTTCATCTTATGCTTTTATAAAAGACAATACTTTATGTATTCCCACTGTTTTCTATTCTTACGGCGGAGAAGCTCTTGACAAAAAAACACCTCTTTTAAGATCAATGGAAGTCATAGACAAACAAGCTGTAAGGATATTAAAGCTTTTCGGAAACAGTGATGTAAAACATGTTATAACTACAGTAGGCCCCGAACAGGAATATTTTTTAATTGATAAAAAAGACTACGAAAAAAGAAAAGACCTTATCTTTACAGGAAGAACTCTTTTCGGTGCAAAGCCTCCGAAAGGTCAGGAAATGGAAGACCATTATTTCGGTACAATAAGACCGAGAGTCGCCGCCTACATGAAAGAACTTGACGAAGAATTATGGAAACTTGGAATTCTTGCAAAAACAAAGCATAACGAAGTTGCGCCCGCTCAACATGAACTGGCTCCTATTTTTTCAACTTCAAATACAGCTACCGATCATAATCAGCTAACAATGGAATATATGAAAAAAATTGCCGATCATCACGGCCTTGTTTGCCTTCTTCATGAAAAGCCTTTTGCCGGAGTAAACGGAAGCGGAAAACATAACAACTGGTCTATTTCAACCGATACGGGAATAAATCTTCTTGATCCAACTGAAAATCCTCATGACAACACTCAATTTTTATTATTTCTTTCCGCTGTAATAAAAGCTGTAGACGAATATCAGGACCTTTTAAGAATTTCCGTTGCAAATGCAGGAAACGATCACAGGCTTGGCGCTAATGAAGCTCCTCCTGCTATTGTATCAATGTTTTTAGGTGAAGATTTAACGGAAGTACTGGAAGCAATCGCAAATAACAATGAATTTTCAACCAAAGAAAACAAGGAAATGAAAGTCGGCGTTCATATCCGTCCGCGTTTTGCTAAAGATACAACAGACAGAAACAGAACTTCTCCTTTTGCTTTTACCGGAAATAAGTTTGAATTTCGTATGCTTGGTTCTACATTTTCAATTTCAGGGCCCAATATTATTTTAAATACCATTGTCGCAGAAGAACTTGACCAATTTGCAGAAATTCTCGAAAAAGCCGATGATTTTGACAAAGCTGTTCATCAAATTATAGTAGACACCTATAACAATCACAAAAGAATTATTTTTAACGGAAACAACTACTCTGACAAATGGGTTGAAGAAGCTGAAAAAAGAGGACTTTTAAACTTAAAATCAACACCCGAAGCTCTTCCATATTTTGTATCCGATAAAAATATTAAACTGTTTACAAAACACAAAATATTTACCGAAACTGAAATGCATTCAAGATATGAAATTCTTCTTGAAAATTACAGCAAGGTAATAAATATCGAAAGCCTTACTATGGTAGATATAGCAAAAAAAGATATTTTTCCTGCAGTAACAGCTTATATAAAAGACCTTTCTGAAACTGTTCTGAATTTAAAAGCTGTAAATACAAATTTAAATACAGACGCAGAAGAAAAGCTTTTGGAAAAGTTAACGGTTTTATCCTCTTGTCTTTATAAAAAAATTCAGCAGCTCGAAACAGATATACTTAAAGCAAAAGACATTGAAAATGTTCAGGAATGCGCTTTATACTATAAAGAAATTGTTTTTTCTTCCATGCAGCAGCTTCGCGCAGCGGCAGAT
>CAKTDK010000057.1 GCA_934541205.1 uncultured Eubacteriales bacterium | reverse complement strand
TGTAGCTCATCTGGTAGAGCGCCACCTTGCCAAGGTGGAGGTAGCGGGTTCGAGCCCCGTCATCCGCTCCAAAATAACTATCCTTTTTATTAAAAGGATAGTTATTTTTTATCTTTTTATCAAGGTTTTTTTATAATTTTTTAAAATACAATTGCATTTTTTTTAATTTTGTAATATAATTATAAAATGTTTTAAACATATATATAAAAGGGAGTAGCTGACGGTCTTTTTTAAAAGCCGTGGTATTTGGCGTCATTACGCAGAATTTTTTCTGCCGCTTTTACATTAAACAGCAAGACTTTTAACGCAGTTTTTTTAACTTCGTTAAAAGTCTTTTTTTGGGGAAAAATAATTTATATAATTATAGGAGTGATTAAACTTGAGTGAACTTTTTTCAAATGTAACCAACATAAATATTCAAATGATAATTATGTGGTGTATCGGAGGACTTTTAATTTTTCTTGCTATAAAGAAAGATATGGAGCCTTCTCTGCTTTTGCCTATGGGATTCGGAGCAATTCTTGTAAACTTACCTTTTTCCGGTGCAGTAAATCAAGCTGTTAACGGAATAATCGAAGAAGGTCCGATTGATACTCTTTTTAATATGGGTATAGCAAACGAGCTTTTCCCTCTGCTTTTATTTGTGGGAATCGGCGCAATGATTGATTTTTCTCCCCTTTTATCAAATCCAAAAATGATGCTTTTCGGCGCTGCGGCTCAATTTGGTATTTTCTTTACTTTAAGTATGGCTGTTTTATTCGGATTTGATTTGAAAGACGCTGCATCAATAGGTATCATCGGCGCTGCTGACGGACCTACTTCTATATTTGTTGCAAACTTCTTTAAATCAAACTATTTAGGGGCAATTATAGTTGCAGCGTATTCTTATATGGCTCTTGTACCAATTGTTCAGCCGCCTGTTATACGTCTTATAACAACCAAAAAGGAACGCTCAATTAAAATGGAATATTCTCAAAAAGAAATTTCAAAAACAACAAAAATTCTTTTTCCAATCATTGTAACCGTAGTTACGGGAATTATAGCCCCCAAAAGCGTTGCTTTGGTAGGATTTTTAATGTTCGGAAATCTTATAAGAGAATGCGGAGTGTTAAACAGTCTTTCGGAAACAGCGCAGAAAACCTTGGCAAATCTTATAACATTATTCTTAGGTATTACCGTAGCTACAAAAATGCAGTATGAAAGCTTTTTAAACAAAGAAACTCTGCTTATATTAGGCCTTGGACTTATCGCCTTTATATTTGATACGGCAGGCGGCGTATTCTTTGCAAAAATTATAAATCTTTTTTCAAAGAAAAAAATCAATCCTATGGTAGGAGCTGCAGGAATTTCGGCATTTCCCATGTCCGCAAGGGTTATTAACAAAATGGGCCTTGCGGAAGATCCTACAAACTTCCTTTTAATGCACGCTGTAGGAGCAAATGTTTCAGGCCAAATCGCTTCGGTTATTGCCGGAGGACTTATAATGAATCTTATCGGCTGATTGCCTTCACAAAACTTTAAGGAGTGATATAATGCTTAATTTTGAAGGATTTTTGCAGACTCTTCCTATTATGGGAAAAGGAATGCTTGGTATATTTGTTGTAATACTTGTTTTATATTTAACTATTACATTGCTTACAAAAATATTTAAAAAATAAACAAAATCTGTAATGCAGTTATGCATTACAGATTTTTTATATTCTTTTTAATTTTAAAACCTTTTCTTTATCGTCCTTACTTACTCTGCTGCTTTCTCTTATTTTTTGTATTCCTTTATTAAAAGCTTCATCATAAATTTTCGATTTTCTCATATATAAATAAGTTTCTTCGGGATATTTTGCAAAACAAACGGATAACAGCCATGCCAAAGCCATCATTACATAATATTCTTGATTTTTTATATTATCCATAACGTTGAATATTTGGTTAATATACTCATTGTCAATATAATAATCAAGTAAAATTACAAGACCGTATCTTATATGCCATGGATTTTTGGAATTTAAAAACTTCTGTATATGAAAAAAATATTCTTTTCTGTGCTTTTTTATAAATTTAAAAGACGCGCAGACACAATCACAAACCGCCCAGCTGTCAATTTTATCGGCAAAGGAATCGGTATATAAAAGCATTTTATCATAATCAAGCTTTAAATTACTGATAACAAAACCTTGAATAATACGTTCTTCATAGCTGTCAGTTTTAGAAAATTCAAGAAAACTTATACCGTTTCCTTTTGAAATCTCTTTGGCAATATTTCGAAGTACCGGAATACGAACGCCGTAAATTTTAGAGCTGTCAGGTACAAGAGAAGAATGAAACTCTCTGTATTTTTCATCGGCAGAAAGCTTTATTGTTTCTTTAAACAAATCATATTTTTCTTTATCCCATTTTTCAAAAATTAAACTATTCATTTTTTCTCCATATTAAAAAAATTTATGACTGCCGCTTATCAATAACTAATATCTTTATCATTAGTGAGGTTATTTCTCATTGTCATTCAGAAGATGAAGTTTCGAAAAATCTTTTGAATATTGAAAGATGACATTCTTCGCTATTCCCAAAAACACAGCGGAAAACATTCACCATTGACAAGGAACTTTATTGTCATTCAGAGGAGCGTTAGCGACGAAGAATCTCTTTCTCATTGTCACTCAGAGGACGAAGTCCCGAAGAATCTCATTGAAAAGAAGAAAGATTCCTCATTTCATTCGAAATGACAAGAAAAATCTGTCATTCAGAAGAAGTAAAACGGTTGAAAAATCTCTTTCGCATTCCCTTCAGAAGGACAAAGCCCCGAAGAATCTTCATATATATGTTATTTTTTAATAAACAAAATTCCCAAAGTTCCGGGTCCGCAATGAGAGGTTATTACACATCCTGCGCGGGTAATTTCAATATTTTTAAAATAATTTAGCTCTTTTACCTGATTGTAAATTTCATTTACAATCTTTTCGTCACAACCGGAATGAGTTATAAAAATTCTGTTAGGGTCAATGCTTTGAAGATCTGAAAGCTTATCCTTTGTATAGCTTTTTAGCACCGCCGACAATGCGCCTCTGTATTTTTTTGCAGGATGCATTTTACCGTCGTCAACTTCTATACACGGCATAATTTTTAAAACATTTGCTCCAAAAGCGGCAATAGCGCTGCAGCGTCCTCCCATTTTTAAATAATCCATTACAGAAACTATAAAAGATGCTCTTACTCTGGGTACTGTTTCATTTAATATATCATATATTTCCTTTGCGCTTTTTCCCTCATCTGCAAGCTCTGCTCCCAAAAGGGCCAAATGCCCCGAACCTGTAGACAAATTTTTTGAATCAATTACATAACAGTTTCCTATCTCTTCAGCTGCTATACAAGCATTTTGAAAAGTACAGGACATATCAGAGGAAATACATATATGTATTACTTCATATCCTTCATTTACAAATTTTGAAAAGAATTTTGTATAATCTTCAATAGTTCCCGCAGAGGTTTTGGGAAGAATTTTATTTTCATCCACAAATTTATAAATATCATCAGGAGTAACTTCCAAAGTATCTTTTAAGGACTTTTCCCCTAACGTAACATATAAAGGCGAATAATCTATATTATATCTTTCCATCAACACATCGCCTAAATCACAAGTTGAATCAACTGTTATTTTAATTTTGCTCACCGTGTTTTCCTCCAAAAACATTTTAATATATTATACTATATAATACAAATTTCTACAACTGTATTGTATTTTTCTTAAAATGTTTTATAATAAGAAAAAAGGGGGTTTTTATATGAATAAGGAGAAAAAGCTTGCTCTTTCAATCGGAGGATATGAATTTTTTATAAAAGCCGGAGATAATCAGGAAACGATTTTAAAAAATGCGCAAAAGCTTGACGATGATATTAAAAAGGCTGTAAATGTAAATCCCCATTCCCCTTTGGTATTAAATATTATTCTTACGGCACTTGAATATACCGAAAAATTATCCTCTAAAGAATCAGCAGACAATAATATGAGAGACCTTGTAAGCGAATATATAAAAGAAACAGAAACTTTAAAAAAACAAGTTTCTTTATTAAAAGAGCAAAATCTAAAACTTGAAAGAGAACTTCAAACTTATAAATTTAACTAAAAAAATCAAAGGCATTAATAAAACTCCCGCTGAAAAATTTTTCAGCGGGAGTTTTTATAAAATAGCATTTACAAGTTATTCATTCATTAAAAAAGAAAAATCCAAGGAAATAGACTCTTCATCCGTTACATATCTATCCGCATAAGGAAATTTATATATTCCGCAGTCTATTACTCCGTTCCCTCTCTTTATACGGATATTTTCCGCATTTCCTTTAACAGCCTGATAAATGGCAGATTTTACAGCTTCTCCCATACAATTATTCATGGATCCGTAATATAAATTTGGAGCTTCCAAGGATTTTTTTATTGAATTTGAAGTATTCTTTTCAATATATGTATCATATATCCACATGAATTGGTAAATCTT
Source organism: uncultured Eubacteriales bacterium (assembly GCA_934541205.1). Lineage (GTDB taxonomy): Bacteria > Bacillota > Clostridia > Oscillospirales > RGIG7773 > RGIG7773. The sequence continues at coordinate 5,311 of CAKTDK010000057.1, read as the reverse complement.
TTTTATTTCTGTTGCATGAACACGCACTATATCTTGATTTTCTTTATATATTTCAATTTTTATCTCATTACCCTCGTTATCTGCCATAAGTACCAATTCATTGCACCTTGAAAAACCACTGTCAAGCCAATGTTCTCCTTGCGGCACTTTATAATTATTCTCCTTTAATACTTTATTTGCTTCTTCAAAGTTAGGGATTTGTGCCAAAATTCCTACATAAGAAATTTTTTTATCGGGAAACTGAATTATAAAATGAGATTTTTCATCCTCTTTTGCAAACGTCATATGGGGTATAAGCTTTTCCAGCGCATATTCCATCTCGCTGCATTCCTTGCATTTTTCCAAATGTTCTTTTATATTTTCACGCATATCTTTTGACAAAAGCCCTTTGGCATATAAAAACAAATATTTTCTTATTTCTTCACAGTTCATACCTTTACATCTCCTTTTATTTTTTTCATAATTTATTCCAAGACTTGTTCGAATTTTATTTACAGCGCTGTAACTTCCGCTTTTAACACTTCCTATCGGGATTTGAAGTTTTTCAGCTGTTTCATCAATCGAAAATCCAAATATATATCTGAAATTAAAAATCTTTTTCTGTTTTTCTGAAAGATTTTCCACCATCATTAAAATCTCTTGTATAAGTTCTTTATTTATGTATTCTTCCTCAGGAGTTATTTCCTTGAAGATATATTCATATTTTTCTTTGGTTTCTTCATCGGAATAATCAAGAGAAATAACATTTGACGCTGAAAAATTACCGTAATAACTTTTTAAAGTATTTTGAAGTATTCTTAAAAGCCAATATTTTAATTTTCCTTCTTCATAATAATTATCATAGGCTTTATATGCTTTCAGCAATGCCTCCTGAACAATATCTTCTGCAATACAAGGATTTTTAATTTTTGTTTTTGTATATTTAAGCATCCATATCATATTTTCTGATACCACTTCTTCAAAATTCAGCTTAATAATAACTTCACCTCCCATGAAAATTTTGTCCGGACATCTTGTATACACTTATAATAACAAAATTTTTATAAAAAAGTTCAAAAAACCGCCGGAAAAAATTTTTCCGGCGGTTTTTTATTTATTCCATACCTATTCTGTCTTTATCTTTATAATCAAGGGAATATCTCTTTGCGTATTGGCTAATGATATACGCAGTTTCAAAAGCGGCCCAGTCATTTACAGTTCCTCTTGTAACTTCACACAAATAATGAGGAATATCAAATACAATAATTCCGTTTGAATACTTGCTTTCTATTTCCATTGAATGAACGGTATCAATATATCTTTTTGGCAAGCTTGTTATTTCAAAAACTTCAGCGTCATTCCAAAATTCAGCGCCGGCCTTTCTAACTCCCTTTGCCCATGCCTCCGCATGTTCTTCAAAATCTTTATAAGCCGGATTTGATACATATAAAGTAGTTTCTCTTCCAAGACAATCCTGAGCTGAAACTATATCAATGATAGGTCTTCCGCCTTCCTGTTCAGGCTTTATAAGTTCATAAAGATTTTCTTCACCTTGCTGCGGTGTTCCCGATCTCCATATTGCCGGGGAAATCATTGTCTTTTTAGTAGGATCAAGCTCTCTAATAAGACGGGTCTGAGTTTTATAAATAGTTCTGTATATTTCAAGTCCATGCTTTGCAATAAGCCATTCATCACAAGTTTCATCAGTAAAGTAATATCCTTCAAAAGATTTATATTTGTTAAACTTATCATGCATATCCAAAATAGCCTGCAATGCGTCGTCTGCAACTGCTTTTGCGTGTTCTATTCCGCCATGTTCCATTATTGCGCCATATTGACCATAAGTGGTCATTGTTCCAAGATATACTTTCATTCCAAGTCTTTCAGCAATTTTTAATATAACTTCATAAGGCTCTTTTGTTCCATATCCCTCTCCAAGCTTATATCCTCTTTGGAAAAGACGGGGACTGTTAAATCCTACTCTCTTAGTCACATAATCCGCGCCATTTTGCATGATTACATAATCCATGCCAAGGTCCTTCATCCCTTTAAGCTCCAAATACCACATATATTCGGAGTTCTTATTTACAGGAGCCTCTAAATTTGAAGTAGTAAGATGCATCTGGAAAAATCCGCCTCTATAAAGAGGAAGCTGAGGCTGTTTTTCATATACAGCCGCCTGAAGTATTGCCGATGGCTTTTCTCCGCATATAACAAATTTTACATATCGTACATCCTTGCTGTCAAAATACATTCTGTATACTTTATAAATTCCAGTAGCATTGGAAAGATACTCATTGTCTATAAATTCAAAATTCTCATTATCCTTAGATACATAAGTTTTTATGCTTTCGGGAAATGCAAATCCATTTTTGGCAATGAAATAAAGCATTACAGAATTTATATCTTTTTTAACTTCGCCTATATCGCATAAAATAATGTTTTCTTTTTCTTCCAAATCAACTTCGCCGTAAGAAAACATATTGTTTGTTATACAATTGACACTTTCGCCATTAATAATAACTTCTTTATTTTCAATAACATTTGTATGAGCAATCAGCTCTTTTCTGTTAAAATGATCATACTTCATTTCTTCAATTTCATTATCGCATCCAAATACCTGAAATTGTGAAACTGCGGCGTTTCCGGTTATGTAAATTTTTATATATCTTGCTTTTACAGTATGATTTCTTGTTACCATATATCTTGAAACAAAGCTTCTTTCAGTTCCAAAGTCCCCCTGTTTAAAAGCCTGACCGAAATCACAAAAATCTTTGTTATCCAAAGAATATTCAACGGTTATATATTTTGGAACTTCAGAAAATTTTTCACATGACAACGTATTTATCATAACTTCGTTTATATTGCAAACCTTCCCTAAGTCCGAGGATATAATACTTACCTTTGATTTTGACACAGGATGCTCCAAGGAGGCAAGCCTTGCAGTAAATTTATCTTCTTCATTATATTTTCCTATAATACCGTCGGTAAGATTTTTATTTTGAGATAATACATCCGTATTATCTCCCTGCCATTCATAAGAAACATTTTCAGAAAGTAATTTAATATCATTTTTATTTTTATTTCCGAAAACAGCTAAATCACAAAAAGATAGTTCTTTATCAAGCTGCGCAAAAACCATCACACGTACGCCTTTTGCTTTTACAGCGTTTTCATAGCTAAACTCATAAGTAACAACATTATTTTCTTCTATTGCGTTTTCACAGCATTTTTCATAAATATTATAATTATACCCATCGTTTGTATAATACAATTCTATTTTTTCCGGAAGAGAATTATTTTTTGAAAATTTAATACTTACTTTTTCTACGTCATTTATAAGTCCAAAATCATTTTGAATATAAAAATGGGGATCCTTATACTTGTCAAACAGGGGAAGTTTGGTTTTTCCATACCAAGTTCCAAATTCTAATTCATCATTTTTTACCCCGGCAGTTACCCATACATTATCTGAATAATCGGTAATTTCTCTTGTCAGCTTATCGCCGTAAAGATCATTTTTTACCAAAGTCAGAGAAGGATAGGAGTAAAGATATTTTGTGTTTTTGTTTAATCTTTCCATTAGCTTTTCCCTCTTTTACCTATTAAGGTTTTTAAAATTTTAATAAGTATATATTATTAAATTTTTAAAGTCAATAGGTATTTTGAATTTTATCTACAAAATTAAATATAGTAAAACCCTGACAAAAATTTTATCAGGGTTTTGCTATATTAATCTATAAAAAGATATGCTCCCAACATTTTTCTTTTATCATTTTTAAAATAAGAAAGATATCCCGTTTTAAGCGCTTCCTCCAAAACCCCGCCTCTCAATACATAAACATTGGCGCAAGCGTGAGCTATTTGATGTTTATCCTCTTTTAAAAAATCCGGAATTTCCCGATTTATTACATCACGACAAAAATAATAATGACTAATCCCTATACTTTTTGCCTTTTCCAACAAAGTTCCATATTCTACCCAATATTTTTTCGGTAAATCTTCTACCTTTACATTAATTAATAAATATAATATAAGCAGCGCTGCTACTGACAGAATACACCATAATAAAGAACTTAGCATTTGTAAAATCGATAATCTGTGCCGGATTCTGCATGCCTCGCAGAAGATATTATGTTATATATTAAAGATGAAACGTATAAAAGATAAAGACATTATCGAGATTAATCTGGATAATGTCTTTATCTTTTAAAATATTAATGTAATATTCATTTTAATAATTTTCTTTTAACCCTGCTAAAAAATCTCTCTGACGACAAATACGATTTAGCTTTCGGAAAACGCAAATATCTATAAAGTTTTAAATGTTCAGGAAATTTTTTCTTCTTCAAAATATAATCATAAACAAAAAGCAAGCCATTTTTCTTTTCATCAGGTAAATGAATAATAGAAACCCCATTATATTTGTATCTTGTAGATACATAGTAATAAGATTTTCCCGTCCAATAAACTTCTCCATAAGGATTAGCTCTGGATACCCGCTCAGGAAAAAGCGCGCAATAAATAGATGTATAAAGTTCATCACCTAAATTTTTTTCTAAAGATTCAATGTTATTTTTAATGTAGCCATATATTTCATCACATATTTCAATAAAATGTTGTAAATTCTTTTTGTTTCCGGCAATAAAACCCGCTCCGGTTTTTTCAATTACATCTTTATTATAATCTGAATATATTTTACTCATTAAATCACTGTATAACGTTCTGGTAGGATGCCCAAATCTAAAAGAATCATAAAGAGTTAATATTTTACTATTTAATTCATTCCACATATCATCAAATTGAGAAATACAAATTTCATCACTATCTAATTGCAAAAAATATTCATACTGTAAATTTTGAACTGCATATTTTAAAGAAGCAATTTTAAAAAAAGCCAATGACCATGTAAAATCTGCAGGCATTGTATAATCTTCAAAATCTATTTTATAAATATTAATGTTATTATTTTTAAATAGCTGATCATAAAACAAAGGAATTTCAAAGTTTACAATTACAGCAACATCTACATTTTTATTAAATTGCTGAACTGATTTTAATAAAACAAATGCATTTTTAAGGTAAATCTCAGCATTTTTCTCTTCATTTTTGTCCATATTAGGCGACATAAAAAATCCCTTTTTAAAAGCAATCGGTATAAAAACAAGACGTTCAAACATTTAACAATACCTCACTTATGTATTATCTCATAATTAAAAAAATATTCTTAGTTATAAAACAAAGAACAGTTAAGTTAAACCACTCAACTGTTCCATAAAAGCAGGCGATGCCCTATGTTCCCGGGACGTTACCATCCAAGTATTTTCAGCAC
>CAKTDK010000056.1 GCA_934541205.1 uncultured Eubacteriales bacterium | reverse complement strand
ATTCTTTTCTTGACAGAACTTTAAAAGGAATATCCGCTTTCTTTGCTCTTTCAAGTGCAAAAACGCCATCTTTGCTTGAAATAACAAGATTTATTTTACCACTTTTAATGATGCCATTTTTTTCTGCGTCAATAAGAGCCTGTAAGTTTGTTCCGCCTCCCGACACAAGTACAGCTATATTCAGCATATTTCAACACCTGTTTCGCCGTCGTCAAGCTCACCGATAACTACGGCTTTTTCGCCGAAAGCGTTAAATGTTGAAACTACCGTATCGGCATCGTTTTTGTCAACGCAGAGCACAAGGCCTATACCCATATTAAAGGTATTAAACATTTCTCTTTTTTCAATATTTCCAGTTTTGGAAATCAAATTGAATATAGGAAGAACATCTACGGCTTTTTCATTGATTTTTGCCGTCATACCTTCTTTTAACATTCTGGGTATATTTTCATAAAAGCCTCCCCCTGTTATATGAGAAATTCCTTTTATCTTTATTTTTTCACAAAGAGCAAGAACAGGCTTTACGTAAATTTTTGTAGGTTCCAAAAGCGACTCTCCGAGAGTCATTCCAAGCTCGTCAACATACATATTAACGGTTTTTTGTTCAATATTAAACACTTTTCTAACAAGTGAAAATCCGTTTGAATGAACACCGCTTGAAGAAACTCCGATTAAAACATCTCCTTTTTTCATAGAAGAATTTTCAATTATTTTCTCCTTATCCACAATTCCCACAGAAAATCCTGCAAGGTCATATTCATCAACAGGATAAAATCCGGGCATTTCGGCAGTTTCTCCTCCTACAAGAGCGCATTCAGCCATTACGCATCCGTCGGAAATTCCTTTTACTATCTGCGAAACTTTTTCGGGATAATTTTTTCCTACAGCTATATAATCAAGGAAAATAAGCGGTTTTGCTCCGCCGCATACTATATCGTTTACACACATAGCAACGCAGTCTATTCCTACAGTATCATGCTTATCCATTAAAAACGCAAGCTTTAATTTTGTTCCTACGCCGTCTGTTCCCGAAACAAGAACAGGATTTTTATATTTTGAAATATCAACAAGTTCAAAAAGTCCACCAAAACCGCCTATTGACGATAAAACTCCCGGTATATTTGTTTTTTTTACATGTTCTTTTATCAGTTCTACCGATTTATAACCGGCTTCAACATCAACTCCGGCAGACTTATATCTTTCCGCAAAACTTTTACTCATAATTATATCCTCACAAACTTATATTTTCTTTCCGGCACAATTTTTAGAAATTTTGCTTTCAAATCTGTCTTTTGTCATTTCTTCAGGAACTTCAACAGGATATTTTCCTGTAAAACATCCAACGCAATAATCACAATTTTTATTCGGAGCTATCTTGGTCAACGCTTCAATACTCAAATAGCCAAGACTGTCCGCGCCGATTTGTCTGCATATTTCGTCTTTGGTGAAATGATTTGCAATAAGCTTATCTCTTGAATCTATATCGGTTCCGAAATAACAAGGATACAAAAACGGAGGAGAAGATATTCTTATATGTACTTCTTTTGCTCCGGCGTCTCTTAAAAGCTTAATTATCTGCGCTACAGTTGTTCCCCTTACTATAGAATCATCAATAAGCACAATTCTTTTGCCTTTTACCGAAGATGACAAAGCATTAAGTTTTATTTTAACTGCTCTTTCTCTGGCATTTTGAGTAGGCTGTATAAAAGTTCTTCCTATATACCTATTTTTTATAAAAGCAAGTCCATAAGGAATTCCGCTTTCCGCAGCGTAACCCATTGCAGCGTCAAGCCCTGAATCCGGAACACCGCACACAAGGTCTGCTTCAACCTTATGTTCTCTCGCAAGAAATCTTCCAGCTTCCTGACGGGCAAAATGAACTGAATTGCCTTCAATTACAGAATCAGGTCTTGCAAAATATACAAATTCAAACACGCACATATTTGACTTCTTCTGACAATTATCTCTGATATATCTTACGCCTTTGTCATCAACTACTACAATTTCGCCTGGTTCAACATCTTTAATGAATTTTGCTCCTAAAGTATCAAGAGCGCACGATTCAGATGCAAAAACATAAGTATCTCCAAGCTGTCCCATGCATAGCGGTCTGAAACCGTGAGGATCTCTTGCTGCAATAAGTTTTTTTGGACTCATAACAACTATCGAATACGCTCCTTTAAGGATTTTCATACTTCTGTTTATAGCTTCTTCAATAGAGCCTGCGCCGTTTCTTTCCTGAGCAATGGTATACATTATTATTTCGCTGTCGTTTGTAGTCTGAAAAATTCCTCCGTTTTTCATAAACCTTTCACGAAGCTCATAAGCGTTTACAAGATTTCCGTTATGAGCAAGAGCCAAATTTCCTTTTATGTATCTTGAAACAATGGGCTGAGCATTTACAGCGTTTGTGTTTCCCGTTGTGGCATATCTTACATGGCCTATTGCCATCTGCCCTTTTCCAAGGCTCTCCAATGTGTTTTTATCAAATACTTCAGGAACAAGGCCGGTGTCTTTATGATAATTAATTATTCCATCATCGTTAACAGCTATGCCGCAGCTTTCCTGACCTCTGTGCTGCAATGCATAAAGAGCAAGATAAGTTTCTCCCGCAACATCAATTCCGTCTTTTGAATAAATCCCGAATATACCGCATTCTTCATTTATTTTATCAAACATTTTTTATTCCCCTAATAATCTTCTCATTACTTCTTTATATGCGTCCTCTTCTCCGCCCATATCGCGTCTGAAACGATCCTTATCAAGCTTTTCTTTTGTAACGCTGTCCCAAAAACGACAGGTATCAGGAGAAATTTCATCGGCAAGTACTATTTCACCATCGTCTGTTTTACCAAATTCAAGCTTAAAATCAATAAGTTCGATATTTAAATCTTTTAAATATTTTGTCAGTACTTCATTTACTTTCAAAGCATATTTTGCAATAAGGTCAAGCTCATCTTTTGTACACCATTCCATAGCTAAAATATGGTATTCATTGACCATAGGGTCTCCGAGAGCGTCGTCTTTATAACAGTATTCCAAAACAGTCTTTTTCATTGGAGTACCTTCCGGCAAACCTATTCTTTTTGAAAGAGAGCCGGCAGCAATATTTCTTACAATTACTTCAAGAGGAACAATTGTAACTTTTTTTACTATTGTTTCCCTATCTGAAATTTCTTCAACCAAATGAGTTGGAACGCCTTCTTTTTCAAGAAGTTTCATAAGATGATTTGTAACTCTGTTATTTATAATTCCTTTATCATGGATAGTCCCTTTTTTAGCGCCGTTGCCTGCTGTGGCGTCATCCTTATAGTCAACAATATAATATCGTGGATCGTCTGTCTTATATACTTTCTTTGCTTTGCCTTCATAAACCTGTTCTAATTTTTTCATTTTTCTATACCTCCGCTTGAATTTTTTTATCTTTTTCTATTACTTCATTTTCCATATCTATTTTATATTGCAAAAGCTTGTCCCCAAGTTCGCTATCATAAATTCCCATCATCTGACAAGCAAGAATTGCGGCATTATCAGCTCCGTCAACAGCGACAGTTGCAACCGGAACGCCTTTTGGCATCTGAACTGTCGACAAAAGCGCATCCAAGCCGTCAAAAGTAGAAGACTTAACAGGAACGCCTATAATGGGAAGTGTAGTGTGCGCTGCAAGAACTCCTGCAAGATGAGCTGCTTTACCCGCTGCGGCAATTATAACTCCGTAACCGTTTTCTTTTGCATTTTTAGCAAATTCCATTGCTTTTGCAGGTGTTCTGTGAGCGGACATTACGTTTAAAGTATATTCAACTCCAAACTTTTTAAGAGTTGATATACATCCCTTCATAACAGGCAAATCGCTGTCCGAACCGATAATAATTCCAACTTTTTTCGCCATTTTTCAAAACTCCTTTTATATATTTATATCTCAAATTTAAATATGTAAAGCTAAGTGTAATACATATTACACTTAGCTTTTAAACTATTTATCTTCACCGCTGTAAACAAGTCCTCTTTGAGCATCCATAGTTACCACAGTTCCGGATTTTAAAATACGTGTAGCTCCGGCGGCATTGCTTATAACAGGAATATCCAAAGTAAGCCCTACAATTTCAGCGTGGGAATTTCCTCCGCCAAGTTCGGTAATTATACCTGAAGCTTTTTTCAAAACCGGCATAAGAGTATTTGTTGTTTCGGATATTACAAGTATATCTCCGTTTTCAAATTTATTCAAAGCCTCTTCTTCATCTTTGCAGACACAAAGTTTTCCGCATGCAGAAGTATTTAAAGAATAAGTTCCGTTTCCAGTAACCAAAACATTGCCCACAAGATGTACTTTTAAAAGATTTGTTGTTCCAGAAACTCCCAGAGGAACTCCCGCTGTTATTACTGCAAGATCTCCGTCTTTTACGTATCCTTCCTTAACAGCCATTTCCACACTGTGTTCCATTAAATCATCTGTAGTATGCATTTCTTTAGTCTTAACGGGAATAACTCCCCAGGACATATTAAGCTGGTAATATACTTTATCGCTTGTAGTACAACCTATAATAGGGCAAGCCGGACGATATTTAGAAATCATTCTGGCAGTTGAACCGCTTTTTGTTACCGTAATTATTGCGCTTGCTCCGAGATCATGAGCTGTCATACAGGTAGCGTGGGATATAGCGTCGGTAACATTCGGATTTGTTAAATCATAATTTGATTTTAAAAATTCTCTTTTATAATCTATTTCACTTTCTGTTTTTTCAGCTATTTTAGACATTGTCTTTACTGCTTCCACAGGATATTTTCCTGCTGCAGTTTCTCCCGAAAGCATTATCGCAGACGTTCCGTCATAAATTGCATTTGCAACATCGGTAATTTCAGCCCTTGTAGGTCTCGGATGAGAAATCATTGATTCAAGCATCTGAGTTGCCGTGATTACCTTTTTTCCGGCAGAATAACCTTTTTGAATCAAAGTTTTTTGAATAGTGGGAAGTTCCTCAAAAGGTATTTCGACTCCCATATCTCCTCTTGCAACCATAATTCCGTCGGAAACGGATAATATTTCATCAATATTATCAACGCCTTCTCTGTTTTCTATTTTAGCAATGATATGAATGTTTGAACCACCGTTTGTTTCAAGAATATTTCTAAGCTCAAGAACATCCTTTGCGCATCTTACAAAAGATGCAGCTATATAATCAACATCATTTTTTATTCCAAATAAAATATCATTTTTATCTCTTTCGGAAACATAAGGCATGTGAATATGAATATCAGGTAAATTAATACTTTTGTTATTCGAAAGCCTGCCGCCTGACACTACACGGCATATAACGTCGTTATCATTAAAATCTTCTGCAACAAGTTCAATAAGTCCGTCGTCAATAAGTACTTTGCACCCTTTATATAACTCTTGAGGAAGCTTTGCATAAGTAACAGAAACAATTTTTTCATTTCCTGTTAAATCTTTAGAAGTAAGAACAAATTCATCTCCTTCTTTAAGCATAACAAACCCATTTTCAAAAGTTTTAACTCTTATTTCAGGTCCCTTTGTATCAAGTAAAATAGCAACCGGGCATTTTTTTGACTTGCGCAATTTTTTAATGCTGTCAATTTTTTGCTGATGATATGCATGATCACCATGGGAAAAGTTTAACCGAGCCACATCCATTCCCGCATCCATTAAAGATGAAAGAACCTTTACATCATCACAAGCAGGACCTAAAGTACAAATTATTTTAGTCTTACGCATATACATTCCTTGCCTTTCAAAAAAATATCCCCCAATTTAATTATACATATATAATATATATTTTTTCCTCTTATTTCAAGTAAAATAATCAAAGATTTTTAATTTCGTATGTATATACACAAATACCAAAACTTGCAATATGTTTTTGTATATTTTGATAAATATTTTTAAAGCAAAAATCCTCCGTCAACAACAATATTCTGACCTGTTATATAAGACGCTTTTTCACTTGCAAGAAAAACCGCAGTTTTTGAAATATCAGAGGGCTTAGATATTTTTTTTAAAGGAATTTCTTCTTTTAAACTATCCATATCTTCCTTAGTATATATATTGTTCATATCGGTATTTACTACACCCGGAGATATACAATTCACTCTTATTCCAGACAAAGAATTTTCCTTTGCTAAAGCTTTTGTCAACGCAATTATTCCTCCTTTTGAAGCAGAATAAGCCGCTTCACAGGAAGAACCCGAAACTCCCCACACCGATGCAATATTTATTATTGAACCTTTATGTTTTTTAAGCATTATATTTATACATTCCTTTGAACACAAAAATACGGAAGTAAGATTATTTTTTATTATCTCATTCCATTTTTCAAGACTCATTGTATTCAAAACACCCTGGTAAGAAATTCCTGCATTGTTTACAAGAACATCAACATATCCGAACTTCTCTTCCGCAAAGGCAAAAAGCTTTTTAACTTCAGCTTCCTCCGAAACGTCAGCTTTAAACGTCTCGCAGCTTCCGCCTTTTGATAAAATTTCTCTTTTAAGACTTTCAGCTTTATCAGCGCTTTTATTATAATTTGCTGCTATATTATAGCCCTCTAAAGCAAAATCAAGTGCAATCTGCCTTCCTATCCCTCTTGACGCACCGGTAATTACAACACATTTTTTCATAATATCATACTTTCTATAAAACTTTATATAATCTTATAATAATCCAATCATAAAAAATGGTCAAGTCATTTTAAATACTGCAAATTTTTTAAAAGTTAAAATGCATTTCATGTACTTTTTCCACAATATTTCCCATAATTTTTATGTTATTATTTACATATATTTCTAAATAAAAAAGTATTATAATAAAATCAAGAAAGGAGGTTATCTTAAAGATCAACTCATAAACAGATATAAAAATTATAGAAGGTAAAAAATGAAGATTTTAAAAAAAATAAGTTTAAAAATTATAATTTTTACTTTATTACTTTCACTTTTTATAGTATATGTAAATGCAGAAAATTTATATTACAGCGGCGAAATGGTATCAGGCATTTATAATCAAAAATATTTTAATTCTTTATACAACACAAATCTCGCCAAACAACTTGACGGAGCAATCGCAGACTGGAACTATGCAGTAAACAGCAAAAATAACGGTAACGGTATAGATTTTTATTTTACAAAATCTTCAGAAAATAATTGGGGAGCAAAAATAAAAATTTGGGGAACAACATTATCAAACCCTAGAGCAAATGCCGGAGTAGAGCTTTATAACAGTTCCGGCACTAAAGTAACAAACCAAGCCATAATTCCAACTTCTATCCCAAACAGTCAGGCATATAACTGGAGTCATGCCAACATTTTAGTCAGTCTTGATTACTTAAATTCTTTGGTTTCTTCCGGAAATTATCTGCCTTTAAGAAGAACTCTTTGTCATGAAATAGGTCACGCAATAGGATTGTCTCACTCTGAGGACAACGGCAGAATAATGTATCCATCTTACCCCGGAAGAACAGCCACGGTTCCCACTTCTGCAGATGTTCAAATGGTAGTAAATAAATATTATAATTAATTTAGGAGATAATATTATGAAAAGAAAAATTTTGTTTTTTGGTCTAGTATTAATTATTTCGCTTGGCATAACTTCATGTTCTCAGCAAACACTTTCCCCAAATGAAATCTATTATCCTGAAAAAACCGATAAAAATGCTTCTATGATGGTTGAATGGAATGTAGAATATAATAATCTCAAAGACCTATATAATTCTTCGGATTTTGTAGTTTATGCAGATATTATAGAAAATCCTATAAACATTGACAAAGGGTTGGGTTTTGTAAAAACCAAAATAAGAATCAACGAAGTTTTAAAAGGAGAAATTTCAGAAGAAGAAATATATATTTATGAAGACGGACAGGTCAACGATGACGGAACGGATTATTCCATAGAAGGAATCCCCCTTCTAAAAAAGAATATGAAAGCCGTTTTATTCCTTTTTAAAAATCCTGAACTTGAAAGCGACAATCCAAATAAAGATTTCGCATATCATGTTAATGTTCCTCTTCCGGGAAAATTTCTTTTTGACAACAATATGAAAATTCATCACTGCAGAGAGTTATTGAAAGATTCCTCAAACATTCCGGCAACAGATTTTGAAAAGTTTTCAAATCAAACTTATGAAGAATTTAAACAGGAAATTAAAAATATTGAAAATCAATAATTTATATAAACACTTTAAAACCGTCCGATACTCGGACGGTTTTTTGTTCTTGCTTAATAATTTAGGATATGCTAAAATAGCATATATAATTTGTGATTTCAGGAAAAGGGGTAATCTTTTGGAAACCAATAATAAAAAAACAGTAGTTTTGGTAGCATTTTATAATATAAAGGCTCTCGGCGCACGTTATTTGGAAGCTGCGCTGAAAAAAGCGGGATATCATGTTGTTACAGTATTTTATAAAGATTTTAACAGTATCAATCCTCGTCCCACAACTCAAACCGAGCTTAATTTTCTAAAAGAAATAATAGAAAAAGAAAAGCCGGTTATGGTAGGGCTTTCGGTAATGAGTTCAATGTATCTTGAAACTGCGGATAAAGTTATTGAAACTGTAAAAAGCACAAATATTCCCACAGTATGCGGCGGAGCTTATGCAACGATGTTCCCCGAGCGCTTTTTGGACAAAGGTGTTGATTTTGTTATTCGCGCCGACGGAGAGATTTCTATCTGTCAGCTTGCAGACGCTTTGTCAAAAAATACAGATTATAAAGATATCCCTTCTTTATGCTATAAGGAAAACGGAGAAAATAAAATAAATGAAATAGGCAATATTCTTACGGATATTGACGGTTACGGACTTCCGGCAATTGAATGTGAGGATGCATATTTTATTGAAAACAATAAGATAAAACAGGGAGATCCCCAGCTTGGAACTATGAGCTATGAAGTAATTGCTTCAAGAGGCTGTCCTTTTACCTGCTCATATTGCTGCTGTGTAAATTTAAGACGACTTTTCCCTAAAGGTACAAAATATGTCCGTACTCGCAGTGTAAAAAGCGTTATAGATGAACTTAAAATTGTAAAAAAGAAATTTAAAAAGTTAGTGTTCGTTCACTTTTATGATGAAATTTTTCCTAATCTTCCCGGTTGGGTAGATGAATTTATAGTTGAATATAAAAAGCATATAAATCTGCCTTTCACTATATGGTCCCATCCCAAAATGGTTGACGGTGAAATGCTGAAAAAGCTTGTTTCAGTTGGTCTTGTAGAAATTATAATGGGAATACAGTCCGGTTCTGAAAGAATAAGAAAAGAAATATTTCATCGATACGAAACTCAGGAAGATATCATAAAAGCAACCCGCGTTATTAGAGAATCAGGAGTTTACTGGGGAAGTTTTGATTTTATGCTTCAGCATCCCTTTGAAACTATTGATGATTTAAAAGAAACTTATTTTCTAGTCAAAAAATTATATCCTCCTTTTGAGCTTCAGCTTCATGGTCTTAATTTTCTTCCAGGTACGGATATTGTGGGAATGGCTATTGAACAAAATTTAATTACTAAAGAACAAATGGACGAAATAATGTATGCTCCCATGCAGGAACAGTTCGGCGCATACTGGAAACGTGAAAATGAAACTATGAGCCAGCTTTGGTACAGAATGACTTATTGTCTTCAATTTCCCGGACCGAGAAAGAAAATAGAAACATTCGAAAACGATCCCTTATCTCATAAAGAAGAAATAGACTCGCTTTACGAAAAATGTACAAAAATGTTCAAACGTCGTTATTATATTAAAAAGATAAACATAGTACTTCGAAGAATAAAACTGAAATTATTGAAATAATAAAAAAGCTTGTAATCTTAAGATTACAAGCTTTTTTAAAAGTAATTAAACTTTGTTTTTCTTTCTGACTTTTAAAATATTAAGCAAAATATATACACAAACAAGCAAAAATACCGATCCGCCTAAAATAAGATACATTGCTCCTATACTTACTTTATTATTAAAAAAATAAAGATTGCAGTCTATTGAATC